>NZ_ANBC01000001.1 GCF_000341125.1 Nocardiopsis lucentensis DSM 44048
CGTTCGGCCCGGTGCAGCCAGTACTCGGGCCCGCCGCGCTCGGGGGTGAACAGGGCGTCGGGGTCCCATCCGCACGCGATGCTGCGACCGCGTTCCTCCGCGAGTCGGGCGAGGGCGTGCCCGCCGGAGGCCATGGCGTCCATGGCCCGCCACGCCTCCCGGACGCGCGCCCAGTCGTCGGCCAGGTCCGCCCGGTGCGAGGCGGGTTCGCCGTCGGCGGTCTCGGACGCGAGCGGGGGCGAGGCTCCGGCGTGGTCGATGAGCAGCCGGTTGAGTTGGCGGATCTCGGCCGCGCGGTGTTCGGGACCACCGACGCGGACGACCGGGTGCCCCGGAGCCACGGAGGCGCGGCGCGTGACTTCGGCGAGGTCTCCCTCGGTGCGCGCGCAGACCAGGACGCGCTGGCCGTTGCTGACGGCGGTGCGGATGAGGGCGTCGACCAGCTCGTGTGCGCCGCTGCCGGGCGGGGTGGCCGCCACGGTGAGCTGGTCGCGCATGGCGGCGCTCAGCACCGCGTACTGGGACTGGTTGAGCGGGGTGGCCGAGACGGGGACCACCGCGGCGGTGTCCTGCGGCTCCCGGGCGGCGGCGGGCGCCATCCCACGGACGGCCCGACCGGCGGAGGAACGGCGGGCCTGGTCCGGATGGAGCGGGCGGGCGTTGGCGGACCGGCCGAGGAAGGGCTCCAGGGCGGTGCTGACGGCCGCCTCGGGGTCGAGCCCGTCCCGGTCGGAGGGGTCGAGGTCGGCGAGGACGCCCTCGACGGAGCCGGGTTCGTGGTCGTCCCCGTCGAGGTGTCCGCCGGGGCCCGCGCGAAAGAGCACGGCGACGTTGTGCGCCCCGTTGCCGAGGGAGGTCGGCCGTCCTCTCGTGCCGAGGGGGTCGATGTCGTCGACCCGTTCGATCTCCAGCCGGGAGAGGAGGGTGCGCACCTTCGTCGCGAGGTCGGCGACGGCCGCCGGCCGCTGCGCGGTGTCAGGGGCTCCGGTGCGCAGGCGGGTGCGCAGTTCGAACAGGTCGTCGGGGTCCGTGGTCCCGAGCCGGGCGAGGAGGGCGGCGTTGACGTCGGGTGAGCCGACGGCGCGGACCGCCGCCCCGGCCTCGGCCTGGAGACCGGGCTCGCACGGGTCCCCGTCGAGGTCGTCCACGACGCGCACGTCCGTGGTGAGCAACGGGAGGGCGACGCGGTCGGCCCCCTGCCCCAGGATCACCAGCGGGTACCCGTACCGGAGGGCCTGGCCGCGCGTCTGCGCCAGGCGCATGACCCGGGCCGCCGCAGGGTGCAGGAGCGCGGTCTCCCGGGCACCGCTGAAGAGGGACTCGGGGCCTGGCGGGAGGCAGGCGCAGGAGTCGGAGGAGAGGTCATGGGGTCTCACGACGTGGGTGTGCACGGCCTCACGGCTCAGGCAGGCGCGCAGGTAGGCGAGGACGGAGCGGACCTCGTCGTGGTCGAGCGGAGGCTTCCAGCGCAGCGACGCCGCCCCCACCCCGGACCGGCCGACCTGGGTGGTGACGGGGCCCGGCGCCCCGGCCACCCCTCCCGGCCCCAACGGCCCGCCGATCTGCTGTTCGTCGTCGCGCAGTGACCTCACGTCGCCCCCCGGTCCGCCAACCCGTGATCGGGTGATTACCGCCCGCTAACAGCGCCCATTGTCGTGGAAGAAGGCGCCCCGGACCGGCCGAACAGGGAAACCTCCCCGACTTTCACGCTGGGTGACGGCGGTGCTCGCCGCGCGTGTCCGCTCCAGGGCCCGCGGCGCGGCGGAAGGACCCCAGGGAGTGTCGTTCGGGCGCCGGCAGGGTTCTGCGAGACGAGTCGAGCCGCGAGCGAGGAACGAGCGGCAGGGGGGGGGGGGGGGNGAAGAATCCCTGCCGGCGCCCGAACACGGGCCGAAGCGGAGCGGAGGCCCAGAGAGAACACGGCTACCCGATCCCGAGCACGCGCAGTGCGACCCACAGCTCCGCCCGGTAGTCGGGATCGTCGAGGTCCCCGGGCAGCAGGTCCCGGATACGGGTCATCCGGTAGCGGAGGGTGTGCCGGTGGACGCCCAGGGACTCGGCCGCGGCGTCCCAGCGCCCCGCGCTGGCCAGGTAGGCGCGCAGCGAGGACAGGAGTTCGGCGCCCGTGCGCTGGCCTGTGAGCGGCGCGAGGAGGTCCTCGGCCATGCGCGCCCCCACGGGGGTCTCCGCCAGGCCGAGCAGGCCCCCGGGCAGGTCGCCCGCGCGCACCACCCCGCCGTCCCCCTCCCGGGCGACGCTGCGCGCGCGCTCGGCCTCGGCCAGACCGGTGTCCAGGTCGGCGTAGGCTACGGGCTCGCTCACCCCCGCCGGGCCGTCCAGCACCTCGCGGATCACGGCGCCCGAGGTCCCGGCACCGGCCAGCAGCAGGGCGCGGCCCCCGTGCTCGGCGACGAGGACGCCCTCGGGCGGGTGGGACGCCCCGGCGGCGTCGCCCACGCCCACCACCACCGGCTCGTTCGGCAGCNNTCGTGGCGGGGGTCGAGCGCCCCGGTCAGCAACGCCACGAGGACGCCCTCCCCCGCCTGCGCGGAGGAACCCCGACCGCTGCGTTCCAGTTCGAGCGAGAGCAGGGAGACCGCGGCGTTGACCAGGGTGCGGTCGTCCGATCCCAGGGGGCCGCCGGTCCCCACGGCGAGGTAACCGCGCACGCGCCGCCCCGTGGCCAGGGGCTGGACGGACACCCGCTCGCCCGACGACTCCACGGAGGCGCTGGCGCGCACGCCCGCCTCCCGCAGCCGTGGCAGTTCGCCCGCGATCACGCCCGCGTGCCGCGCCGCGCTGGCGGGCGCCGCGTGCCTGACGGCGCCGTCGTCGCCCAGCAGCAGCACCCGGCCGTCGAGATCGCGGGCGAGGCGGTCGACGATCTCCGGCGCTCCGGACAGCGCCGCCCGGGTGAGCTCGCGCTGCGCCGCGAAGGCCCGGGTGAGCCCCTCGTACTCCTCCTTGGCCAGCAGCCGCGAGACCTCCTTGCCCACCGCGATGAACGGCGTCTCCCGCGCCACCTCGACCAGCGGGACCCCGAGCTCGGCGGCGGCCTCGCGCAGGGGTCGGGGGGTCTCGTCCAGGACGACGCCCACCCCGAACCCGAGCCCGGCCACCCGCCGCTCGGCCAGTCGGCGCACGTAGTCGTGGTGGTCGGGGGCGCTGTCCGCCCAGCGCACCC
>NZ_ANBC01000002.1 GCF_000341125.1 Nocardiopsis lucentensis DSM 44048
CCCAGCGCACCCCGGTGGTCAGGACGAGTTCGCCCCCGGCCAGGTAGGGGGTGGGGTCGGTGAGTTCGCTGACCGCGACCCACGCGACCCTCCGGTCCAACTGGTCCTCGCCGTTGAGCAGACGCAGCCGCAGACGCGGTGTCCGCAGCAGGGCGCCCAGGGTCGGGGGCATCCGCTCTCCCTCCGTACGACGTGTCTCGCGCCGCATTGGCGCAGGTCCCTGGATCAATTATCCACTGTGTCCATGTCTGCCCCGTTCCGCGCCGCCTAAGGTCATGGCAGTCGGATCGACTCCCTCACCCGAGCCCGTTCACAGGAGGCAGCCGCATGGCCACGTCCGAGGTCGTCCAGTCACGCCGGATCGTCACGGAGATCCCCGGCCCGAAGAGCCGCGCGATCCAGGAGCGCCGTTCGGCGGCGGTCGCCCAGGGCGTCGGCAGCGTGCTGCCGGTCTACGTCGAGCGCGCGGGTGGCGGGATCGTCGAGGACATCGACGGCAACGCCCTGATCGACTTCGGTTCCGGCATCGCGGTGACCAACGTCGGCAACGCCGACCCGCGCGTCGTCGAGCGCGCCGCCGAGCAGCTCGGCCGGTTCACCCACACGTGTTTCATGGTCAACCCGTACGAGGCCTACGTGGACGTGTGCGAGGCCCTGAACCGCGTCACCCCGGGCGACCACGAGAAGCGTTCGATCCTGCTCAACTCCGGCGCCGAGGCGGTGGAGAACGCGGTCAAGATCGCCCGCAGCGCCACCGGCCGCCAGGCCGTCGTCGTCTTCGACCACGCCTACCACGGCCGCACCAACCTCACCATGGGCCTGACCGCCAAGAACATGCCCTACAAGCAGGGCTTCGGGCCGTTCGCGAGCGAGATCTACCGCGTGCCGATGGCCTACCCCTACCGCTGGGCGACCGGCGCCGAGAACTGCGGCCCCGAGGCCGCCAGGGCCGCCATCGACCAGATCACCAAGCAGATCGGCCCGGAGAACGTCGCCGCCGTGGTGATCGAGCCGATCCAGGGTGAGGGCGGCTTCATCGAGCCGGGCGCCGGGTTCCTGCCCGCGGTCGTGGACTTCTGCCGCGCCAACGGCATCGTGTTCGTCGCCGACGAGGTCCAGACCGGCTTCGCCCGCACCGGCGACATGTTCGCCTGCGACCACGAGGGGATCGTCCCCGACCTCATCACCACCGCCAAGGGCATCGCGGGCGGCCTGCCGCTGGCCGCCGTGACCGGCCGCGCCGAGCTGATGGACGCCG
>NZ_ANBC01000003.1 GCF_000341125.1 Nocardiopsis lucentensis DSM 44048
CGGCCTGGTCGAGCGCGCCCGCCGGATCGGTGAGCTCATGCTGGGCCGCCTGCGTGAGCTGGCCGCCAAGTACGACATCATCGGCGACGTGCGCGGCCGCGGCGCGATGGTCGCGATCGAACTGGTCAAGGACGCGGACAAGACGCCCAACCCGGAGGCTCTGGGCAAGGTGCTGTCCCACGCGCACAAGCAGGGCCTGATCCTGCTGAGCGCGGGGACCTACGGCAACGTCATCCGCATGCTGCCGCCGCTGGTCATCTCCGACGAGCTGCTGAACGAGGGGCTGGACATCCTCGACGAGGCCTTCGCCCGGCTCTGACCCGAACCACCTTGGCGAACATCGCCCGATCACGGCCTCTCGCGACGAGCTACTGGTATGCCCGCGTCCTCCGTGATCTCGCCAAGGCACGGCCCCGTCCGCGCGTCCTCGTTGGGCGCGGGCGGGGCCGCACTCCGCTAACGCGTACCCCAGGCGTAGGTCTGCTTGCGGAGCTTGAGGTAGAGGAAGGTCTCCGTGGTGTCCACCGTGTCGATGGCGCGGATGTCCGCCAGGATCTCCAGGAGCCGGGGGTCGTCCTCGGCGACGACCTCCACCAGCAGGTCGAACGAGCCCGCGGTGATCACCACGTACTCCACGCCCGGGATGTCGGAGATGGCGTCGGCCGCCGTGTTCAGGTCACCGATCGTGCGGACGCCGATCATCGCCTGGCGGCTGAATCCCAGCATCATCGGGTCGGTCACACCCACCACCTGGACGACCCCTGCTTCCAGGAGCCGTTGGACGCGCTGGCGCACGGCCGCCTCGGACAGGCCCACGAGTTTGCCGATGGACGCGTAGGACCGCCGACCGTCCTCCTGGAGGAGTTCGATGATGCGCTTGGCCGTGTCGTCGAGAACGATGCCGTTGTTCCTGCGTGCGGGACCGGAGTCCGCCTGGTGGGTCACATGATCCTCCGCTTGCGTCCGCAAGAATCCGATGAATTCTGGCCTGTGGACTTTTGGAATTCGCCGCTGCATCAGCCACCAACGACGGATTCCACATTACTGCACGGTTGTTTCCCGAAGGTGACCGAGCCGTGGAACCCTGCGTCGTCGCAGATCAGCGGTCATCGCGCACCGAGTCCAGGGACAACAGGGCCACGTGCAGTGACAGACAGGTCTCCACGGATTCCAGGTCGGCGTCGAGGGTGTTGGAGATGCGCCGAAGCCGTTCGTAGAAGGCGGGCCTGGACAGGTGGGCCCGAGTGGCGGCGAGCGCCTTGTTGCGCCCCGCTCCCAGGTAGCAGCGGAGCATGTCGGTGAGGTCGTCGCCGTGGCGCGCGTCATGGTCGAGCAGCGGCCCGAGTTCGCGCTCGACGTAGGTCTGGAGGCGCTCGTCGTCGCGGAACAGGTGCAGCAGTCCGCGCAGGTGCAGGTCGGGGAGCCGGTAGAAGGGACGCTGGTCGTTGCGGCGGACGGCCACGTCGCCGACCTGCCGAGCCTCCAGGAAGGACCGGCGCACCTCGCGGATGCCGTCCGCCGACGAACCCACGGCCAGCACGGCGGTGTCCCCGATCGCGCTGCGCACCCGGTCGGCGAGCATGTGCAGGGTCGGCTCCAGCCGCTGTTTGCCCGACAG
>NZ_ANBC01000004.1:0-346 GCF_000341125.1 Nocardiopsis lucentensis DSM 44048
AGTCCCGTCCCGCTCTCACGCAGCCGTAGGACCAGCCCGACCAGTTCGCGCCCCTTGAGCGGCACGCCGACCGCCCGCGCCCGGACCAGTGCCTCCTCCGGGTCGGAGTAGGCGCGGTCGATGATGCCGGAGATGATCGTGCGGTGCGTCTGGCGCTCCAGGCTCTCCTGGTGGCGTTCCAGCAGCCGGCCGAGTGCCAGGGTGGTGGCGGCGCGTTCGATGAGCATGCTCTGACGCCCGGTCGGGGTCGCGCCGGCGATGAGGATCAGACGCCCCCAGTCCTGGCCGCGCGCGCCGACGGTGGTGACCAGCCAGCCGGTGGTGGGGGCGTGGACGGTGTGGCTGG
>NZ_ANBC01000004.1:352-8607 GCF_000341125.1 Nocardiopsis lucentensis DSM 44048
CGTGAGCGGCTCTCCCACGAGGTGAGCAGCGTGCCGGGGTCCTCCCCGTTGAGGTCGCAGGCCAGGACCTGGTGGGTGAGGTTCTCCAGGACCACCGGACAGCCGGACAGCTGGGCGACCTCGTGCAGGATCTGGGCGGTGTCGGCGCCCTCCACCGACAGCTGGGTGAAGACCGAGTGCAGCTTCTCCGACTCGCGCAGCTCCTCCAGCTGCTCGTTCACCACGCGGATGTGCACGGCCTCGGTGATCTCGACGAACCGCGCCTCGCGGTCGAGCAGGACGACGGGCACCCCCGCGTCGCGCGCGGCGTCCAGGAAGGCGGGCGGGAGCTCGGCGTGGTACTTGCGGCCGAGCTCGACCGCGATCCCGCTGACCCCGGCGTTGGCGAGGTCGTCGATGTAGCGCCGCAGGGCGTCGGGGTCGTCGGGCATGGCGATACCCGTGCTGAGCACCAGCTCGCCACCGCGCAACAGGTGGGCCAGGTCGGTGACCTCGGCGATGTGGACCCAGCGCACGGGGACGTCCAGACGGTCGGAGCCGACCACGACGCGCGGGCGGGCGCGTTGGAGGGCGGGCAGCTGGAGGACCTCGGCGAGAGTGGGAAGCACCCTCCCATACTAGGACGCACTGTCAGGTCCCGGGCCATGACTCCTTACATCCTGAATCACCCTCCGGCCACCTGACCACCGCAACCGCGTTCTCCGCTGTTCCTTACATCTCGTAAAGCCGACCGCCATGTTGTCAACATGGTGATCCTGGTCATCAGCTGGGGGCGGGGCGAGACTGGGGTCATGTCGGAACTTCTCTCGCGCCACCGCGCGGTCATGCCCTCCTGGCTGCCCCTGTACTACGAGACCCCGCTGGAGATCGTCAGCGGTAAGGGGTCACGGGTCACGGACGCCGAGGGCCGCACCTACCTGGACTTCTTCACCGGCATCGTGACCAACATGATCGGCTACGACGTGGCCGAGGTCCGCGAGGCCGTGGAGCGTCAGATCGCCAAGGGGGTCGTGCACACCTCCACCCTCTACCTCATCAGAGGCCAGGTCGAGCTGGCCGAGAAGATCGCCCGGCTGTCCGGAATCCCCGACGCCAAGGTCTTCTTCACCAACTCCGGGACCGAGGCCAACGAGACCGCCCTGCTCCTGGCCACCTACGCGCGCGGCAGCGACGAGGTCCTCGCCATGCGCGGCAGCTACCACGGCCGCTCGTTCGGCACGGTGGCGGTGACCGGCAACCGGGGTTGGAAGAACTCCTCCCTGTCCCCGCTCAACGTCCACTACCTGCACGGCACCGACCGCGCCGCCCCGGCCTTCCGGGGCATGACGGAGAAGGAGTACATCACCGCCTGCGTCGCCGACCTGCGCGACGTGCTGGACACCACCGCGCCCAACGTCGCGTGTCTGATCGCCGAACCGATCCAGGGCGTGGGCGGCTTCGCGATGCCGCCGGACGGCCTGTACGCCGCCTACAAGGAGGTCCTCGACGAGCACGGAATCCTGTTCGTCGCCGACGAGGTCCAGACCGGGTGGGGCCGTACCGGTACGAGCTTCTTCGGGATCGGCAACCACGGGGTCACCCCGGACGCGATGACCTTCGCCAAGGGTCTGGGCAACGGCTTCGCGGTCGGCGGCGTCGTGGCGCGCGGCGACCTGATGGACCGACTGCACGCGCTGGGCGTGGCCACGTTCGGCGGCAACCCGGTGTCGATGGCGGCGGCGGGGGCGACCCTCGACTACGTGCTGGAGCACGACCTCCAGGGCAACGCGCTGCGCCAGGGCGGGCTGATCGTCGACGGTCTGCGCCCGCTGACCGACCTGCCCAGCGTCAGCGACGTGCGCGGCAAGGGCCTGATGTTCGCCGTGGAGATGGTCGACCCGAACACGGGCGCCCCGTCCTCGGAGCTGGCCGGCCGGGTCCTGGAGGCCACGCGTGAGCGCGGACTGCTGGTCGGCAAGGGCGGCGTGCACGGCAACGTGCTGCGGATGGCCCCGCCCCTGACCCTGTCCGCCGAGGAGGCCGCCGAGGGCCGCGACCTGCTCGTGGACGCGGTGCGCGAGGTCGACGCGCGGGCCTGAGGTGCGCGAGGGGCGTACGGGGTTCTGCAGGAGGAGCCGAGCCGCCAGCGAGGAACGAGCCAGGCGAAGGCGACGACGAAGAACTCCGTTCTCCACGCCCCGAGCCCCGTGCGAACTTGTGAGCACGCATGAGCACAGAGGCGCGTACGGGGTTCTGCAGGAGGAGCCGAGCCGCCAGCGAGGAACGCGCCAGGCGAAGGCGACAGGAGAACCGCGCCGCAGGCGTCCGTTGGGGGCGGTGGAGGACGACGGGCGGGCAGAACCCCGTTCTCCACGCCCCGAGTCCCGGCCGAGCCCGCGAGGCCGCGTGGGCAGGGCGGCGGAGGCGGGGCAGCACAAGGTGGGCGGCTAGTGAGCCCCCCCTTGTTAATAAGCAAACACGGTGTGCGGCGGGTGCGCCAGTCCGGACTGGCCGCCTGTGGACAACCGGTATCCGACGAAGAGGAAACGCATGAGCGAGAACGTCACCCACTGGATCGGCGGAGCCCGTCACCAGGGTCCCGCGGAGCGTCGCGCGGACGTGTACAACCCGGCGACCGGGAAGGTGTCCGGCACGGTCGACCTGGCCGGTCAGGCCGAGATCGACGCCGCCGTGCGCTCGGCGAGGGAGGCTTTCCCCGGCTGGCGCGACACGTCGCTGTCCAAGCGGGTTCAGGTCCTGTTCCGCTTCCGTGAGCTGCTGCGCGCCAACAGCGACCGTCTCGCCGAGGTGATCAGCGCCGAGCACGGCAAGGTCGTCTCCGACGCCAAGGGAGAGGTGGCGCGCGGCCTGGAGGTCGTCGACTTCGCCTGCGGCATCCCGCACCTGCTCAAGGGCGGCTACTCCGAGAACGTGTCCACGGGCGTGGACTCCTACTCCATCCTCCAGCCGCTGGGCGTGGTCGCCGGGATCACCCCGTTCAACTTCCCGGCGATGGTGCCGATGTGGATGTTCCCGGTCGCGATCGCCTGCGGCAACACCTTCGTGCTCAAGCCCAGCGAGAAGGACCCGTCGGCGTCCCTGCTGATCGCCGAGCTGTGGGCCGAGGCCGGGCTGCCCGACGGGGTGTTCAACGTGCTCCAGGGCGACAAGGTCGCGGTGGACGGCCTGCTGGAGCACCCGGACGTGGCGGCGGTCAGCTTCGTGGGTTCGACCCCGATCGCCCAGTACATCTACGGCCGGGCGGCTGAGAACGGCAAGCGCGTGCAGGCGCTGGGCGGCGCGAAGAACCACATGGTCGTGCTGCCCGACGCCGACCTGGACCTGGCCGCCGACTCGGCGGTCTCGGCCGGGTTCGGCTCGGCCGGTGAGCGCTGCATGGCCATCTCCGCGGTCGCGGTCGTGGACTCGGTCGCCGACGAGCTGATCGCGCGGATCCGCGAGCGGGTCGAACGCCTGCGCGTGGGCCCGGGCGACGACGACCGCAGCGAGATGGGGCCGCTGGTCACCCGCGAGCACCGGGACAAGGTGGCCTCCTACCTGGAGTCGGGTGTCGAGCAGGGCGCGACCCTGGCCATCGACGGCCGCGTGCACCCGGTCCTGGGCGGGGAGTCCGACGGGTTCTGGCTCGGCCCGTCACTGCTGGACCACGTCTCCCCGGAGATGGACTGCTACCGCGACGAGATCTTCGGTCCGGTGCTGAGCGTGGTGCGGGTGTCGGACTACGACGAGGCGGTCCGGCTGATCAACGACAACCGGTACGGCAACGGCACCGCGATCTTCACCAACGACGGCGGCGCGGCGCGCAGGTTCCAGAACGAGATCCAGGTCGGCATGGTCGGCATCAACGTGCCGATTCCGGTGCCGATGGCCTACTACTCGTTCGGCGGGTGGAAGCAGTCGCTGTTCGGCGACTCGCACGCGCACGGCACGGAGGGTGTGCACTTCTACACCCGGACCAAGGCGGTCACCGCTCGTTGGACCGACCCGGGCAAGCGTCCCGAGGGCGGCGTCAACCTGGGCTTCCCCACGAACGGTTAGGATGCCCTAACGGGAATTCGGGACGGATCTCTCTTACTGACGGTCGATCGCGGGCAACACGGAGTATCGTTGGTGGCGGCCACTCCTCACCGGGAGTGGCCGGCGGAGGAGACCACGGAGACCATCCTGGAAGGACGCGCTCAATTCCCCTCCTCCCCATGGAAGCGGGCGCGTCAGCGGAAGCGCTCCGGGTCCGACTCTCCCCCTGGACCCGGAGCGCGACCGTGTCCGTCGGGCTCCCGAACGGCCGCCCCCGGACTCCTGCCTCGCTAACGGGCGGCGTACACCGGTCGGCCGGAGGCCGCACCGGGCCCCGCTCCGACGAGGTCCGCGCACTCCCGGCATCCGAACACGTGGCATCCGTCCGGCAGCTGCCCGAGGATCCGACGGGGTCGGGGCCACCGGGTGTGGCAGACAGCGCAGGCGTCCCCCATACGCTGGTCCCCAGTCAGCGCCTCCGGGTCGTAGAGGTAGGTTTCCGACGTATCGTCAGGCCGTGCACCCGTCGCACATACAGTGCTCGTTCCGCGCAATGTCCTTGCTCCCCCCGTGGTTTAGGACAGTCTGGCGGGCCGATAGTTACCGGCTCTTTATCGAATCAGAGGCTCCCGGCACTGGGAAGTGTCCGGACCGATCCAAATCACTCCGTGCACGGAAATCATAACCCTACGTAACGAACCCTGGGAAGACCCCAGTTCGGAGACGTGGAATCATCTGATTTGCCCGATGCCTACTGAGTAGTAGGGGTACGGGGCCTCAGTCCAGGTCGCGCGGTGTGACCGCGAAACGGCGCAGGGACAGGGCCGGATTGATACTCCGCACCTCTTCGACCCGCGCGGCCGAAACCTCCGCGGAGGCGACCGCGAAGCGCTGCTCCCCCAACGCGACGGTCGGCGTGCCCATCGGGTCGACCACCATGCTGCCGCCCGCCCCCGACGGCGCCGCCTGTCCGGCCGCCGCGACGTAGACGGTGTTCTCGATCGCCCGCGCCCGGGCCAGCGTGCGCCAGTGGTCCTCCTTCAGAGGGCCCGGAACCCACTGGGCCGCCAGCAGCACCACATGCGCCCCCGCGTCGGCGATGCGCCGCGTCACCTCTGGAAACCGCAGGTCGTAGCAGGTCTGGATACCGAAGACCACGCCGTCGACGGTGAAGGTCTCCGGCTCCTCGATCGGCCCGGGGCGGACCACGTCCGACTCACGGACACCGAACGCGTCGTAGAGATGGATCTTGCGGTAGAGCGCGCGCCGCCCACCGTCCGGACCGAGCACGACGAGCGTGTTGATGAAGTGGGTGGCCTCACCCGCCTCGTTCTCCCCGACAGTCGCCTCATTGACCCCCAGCACCAGGTGCACGCTCTCCGAGCGGGCCGTGTCGGCGGCGGCGGAGAGGAAGGGACCGTCCAGGGATTCGGCGGACTTCACGTACCGGTGGTCGGTCCGCGACGCGGTGAACATCGCGTACTCGGGCAGCAGGACGACCTCGGCACCCTCGGCCGCGCCCCGGGCCGCCAGTTCGGCGACCGAGCGCGCGTTCTCCGCCTTGTCCTGGCCCGGCGCGAACTGGGCGACCGCGATCCGCACCATGGATGCCTCCCTCCTCGACGCCGGAGCGTCTGGGGCGCCCCGGACCGTGCCCCGCAGTCTACGGGGACGGAGAGGTGCTCAGTCGGGTGCTCGGCCAGCGGACGGACCGCCGCCCCGCCGTCAGAGCGTCCGAGGGGGAGAAGGGTGACTAAACATCTTGCCAGCATGCTGAACATGTGTTTAGCATGATGAACATGAATTCAATTTCAGGGAAGCCCCCCGACCGCTCGGAGGACCTCACCGCACGCGCGCGTATCCGCGACGCCGCCGTCGACTGCTTCGGACAGCGGGGATTCGACGTCCCGGTCCGCGAGATCGCCGAGCGCGCCGGGGTCTCCCCCGCCCTCGTCATGCACCACTTCGGCACCAAGGCCAAGCTGCGCGTCGCCTGCGAAGAACACGTCATGCGCATCATCCGCGAGGTCAAGACCGAGTCGATCACCACCAAGGACCAGACGACCGTCCTGCACCACCTCGCCGAGGCCGAGGAGTTCGCCCCGTACATGGCCTTCCTCTTCCGGTGCCTCCAGGCGGGAGGGGACCTGGCCCGCACGCTGTACGAGCACATGGCCGCCGACATCGAGGCCTACCTCGACGCCGGGGTGAAGGCGGGCACCGTCCGCCCGAGCAGGAACCCCGAGGCCAGGGCCCGGTGGCTCGCCGCGACCGGCGGCGGGTCACTGCTGATGCTCGTCACGCTGCGCCACCCCGGACCCGACGTCGACTTCCGCAGGGTCATCCGCGAATGGTCGGAGGAGTTCACCCTCCCGGCCCTGGAGCTCTACACCGAGGGTCTGCTCGCCGACCGGTCGATGCTCGACGCCTACCTCCTGTACGTGAGCGACCCGCCGGAGGACTCGTCCTGAATCCCCGGAACCCACGTTCACGATCACCACCCACCAGGAGGGACACCCATGTCATCCCCCGCCATCGACGTGCGCGGACTCCAGAAGTCCTTCGGGAGCCTCAAGGCCCTCGACGGCCTCGACCTCACCGTCCAGCCCGGCCAGGTAGCCGGGTTCCTCGGCCCCAACGGCGCCGGGAAGTCCACCACCATCCGCGTCCTGCTCGGTCTGCTCCGGGCCGACGGCGGCACCGCCCGACTGCTCGGCGGTGACCCCTGGCGGGACGCCGTCGACCTGCACCGCCGCCTGGCCTACGTGCCCGGGGACGTGGCGCTGTGGCCCAACCTCACCGGCGGCCAGGCCATCGACCTGCTCGGACGGCTGCACGGCTCGGTCGACCCGGTCCGCAGGCGCGACCTGCTCGGCCGGTTCGAACTCGACCCCTCCAAGAAGGCGCGCACCTACTCCAAGGGCAACCGGCAAAAGGTCGCCCTCGTCGCCGCCCTGGCCTCCGACGCCGAACTCCTCATCCTCGACGAGCCCACCTCCGGCCTCGACCCGCTCATGGAGTCGGTCTTCACCGACTGCGTCCGCGAGGTCAGCGCCCAGGGCCGTTCGGTCCTGCTGTCCAGCCACATCCTGGCCGAGGTCGAAAAGCTCTGCGACACCGTGACCATCATCCGCAAGGGCCGGACCGTCGAGTCCGGGACCCTCGACGAGATGCGCCACCTGACCCGCTCCACGGTCCGCGCCACCACCGACGGTGACGCCAGCGCGCTCGCCGGCCTCCCCGGCGTGCACGACCTGTCCGTCGACGGCGGCAGCGTCACCTTCGACGTCGACAACGACCGGATGGACCAGACCCTCCGTGCCCTGACCGAGCTCGGCGTCCGCTCGCTCGTCAGCAACCCGCCCTCCCTGGAGGAGCTGTTCATGCGCCACTACGGCGACGAGCTGGCCGCCCTCAACGGCGAGGGGAGGAGCGCGGCATGAGCACGTTCACCGGGACCGGACACCTGGTCCGGTTCATCCTGCGCCGCGACCGGGTGCGGATGGCGGTCTGGACGGCCTCCCTGGTCGGCCTGCTCGCCATGACCGTACCGACCTTGGCGGAGATGTTCGCCGAACCCGCACAGAGGATGGCGCGCGCCGCCGTCATGGAGACGCCGACCGGCATCGTCTTCGGCGGCCCGGGATACGGGCTGGACGAGTACCGGCTCGGCTCGATGGTCGCCAACGAGATGACCCAGACCCTGGTGGTCGCGCTGGCGGTCATGAGCGTCCTGCACGTGGTCCGCCACACGCGGGCCGAGGAGGAGAGCGGGCGCGCCGAACTGCTGCGCGCCAACGTGCTCGGCCCCAGCGCCCAGATGACCGCCGCACTCGCCACCAACGCCCTGGTCTGCGGTGTCATCGGAGGGCTCCTGACACTGGTCATGGTGGCCAACGGCCTGGCCGTGGCCGACTCGGCGGCCTTCGGCGGGGGCGTCGCGCTGGCCGGGGTCACCTTCGGCGCGGTCACCGCCGTGTGCGCCCAGGTGTCCGAGCACGCGCGCGGCGCCAGCGGGTTGGCCTTCCTCGCCGTGGGCGTGCTGTTCATGTTCCGCGTCGTCGGCGACATCGCCGAGCGCGGCGGCAGCGCCCCGTCGTGGTTCTCGCCCTTCGCCTGGGCGCAGCAGACCCGGATGTTCGACGACCTGCGCTGGTGGCCGCTGGCGCTCTACCCGTTGGTCATCGCGGCACTGTTCGCGGTCGCCTACTCCCTGGCGGGCCGCCGCGACCTGGCGG
>NZ_ANBC01000005.1 GCF_000341125.1 Nocardiopsis lucentensis DSM 44048
GACTGGTCGCCGCGCGGCCGGGACCGGCCGGGGCGGGCCCGCTGCTCAACGGGGTGTTCGCCCTGCACCTGCGCCAGCAGCGCGTGTCGATCATCGTGTGGACGGTGGCCGTGGCGCTGTTCGCGCTGTCCTTCGGCACGCTCATCTCCGAGATCGACGTGATGATCGAGCAGAACCCCGAACTCCTGGGGCGCATGGGCCTGGACGCGGAGAACATGGCCAACGGGTTCCTCGGCATGCTCATCCTCTACGTCGTGATGGCCGCGGTCGCCTTCGCCGTCCTCTCCGTCCTGCGCACGCGGGCCGAGGAGAACACCGGACGCGCCGAGCTGACCCTGGCGGCCGCCGTGGGCCGGATCCGATGGATGGGCTCGGCTGTCCTGGTCAGCGCGCTGGCGTCGGCCCTGATCCTGCTCCTGGGCGGGCTGGCGATGGGGGTCGGCGCGGGGCTGGTGACCGAGGACCCCGACTGGATCCGCTCGGTGGCCGAGGCG
>NZ_ANBC01000006.1 GCF_000341125.1 Nocardiopsis lucentensis DSM 44048
TGGCCACCCTGCTCGTGGGGATCGCGCCGCGCCTGGTCGGGCTGGTGTGGGCCTGGTACGGCTACGGGCTGGTCGTGACCGTCTTCGGTCTGCTCATGGACCTGCCCGAGTGGATGCTGGACGCCGGACCGTTCCAGATCCTGTCGCAGCTCCCGGTGGAGGAGTTCGACGCGGTGCCCTTCCTCGCCGTCCTGGCCGCGGCCGGGGCCGCCACGGCGGCGGGCCTGGTCGGC
>NZ_ANBC01000007.1 GCF_000341125.1 Nocardiopsis lucentensis DSM 44048
CCCGCGACGGCCGGCCCCGGTGTCACCCCGGCAGGAACGACATCGCCCAGGCGGGCGCGAACACCACCACGAGGAAACGCGCGGTCCGAGTAACCCATGTGACCAGGAAGAACACCATGACGTTCTGCCGCACGACCCCTGCCAGGACCGACACCACGACGAACGGCGGGACACTCGCGAACGAGCTGAGCGCGACCAGCCCGACCCCCCACACCGGCTGTTCCTGCGCCCTGTCCCTCCAGCGCGCCGCCCGCTCGGTCCAGCGCCCCGGGGTGGCGGCCCTGCGGCGCAGCCACGGTAGGGAGATACTGCCCCGGCCCACGTAGTAGTAGGGCAGTTTGCCCAGGGCCTGCCCCAACCCGGCGGCGGCCGCCATCGCCGCGAGGGTGGGGGCGCCGCCGTCGGTCAGGGCGACGGCGCCCACCAGGTACACCTCGATGTTGATGACCGGGACCAGGCCGGAGAGGGCGGAGACCGCGAAGGCCAGCAGGGTCTCGGTCACGGGGCTCTGTCCCGGCGGCTCAGCGCTCGGCCGCGGCGAGCTGCCCGCAGGCGCCGTCGATCTCCTGGCCGCGCGTGTCGCGAACGGTGACCGACACCCCGTGCGACTGGAGCCGCCGGACGAACTCGCGCTCGTCCTCCGGGCGCGAGGCCGTCCACTTGGAGCCGGGAGTGGGGTTGAGCGGGATGAGGTTGACGTGCACCAGGTGGCCCTTGAGCAGCTCGCCGAGCAGGTCGGCCCGCCAGGCCTGGTCGTTGATGTCCTTGATCAGCGCGTACTCGATCGACACCCGGCGACCGGTGGTCCCGGCGTACCGCCACGCGGCGTCCAGGACCTCCTGGACCTTCCAGCGGGTGTTGATCGGCACCAGCTCGTCGCGCAGCTCGTCGTCGGGCGCGTGCAGGGAGATCGCCAGGCGCACCTGCATCCTCTCGGCGATGAGCTTGTCGATGGCGGGCACCAGCCCGACCGTGGACACCGTGACGCCGCGCTGGGAGATACCCAGTCCGTTCGGCACCGGGTCGGTGATCCGGCGGACCGTCTGGAGCACCCGCTTGTAGTTGGCCATGGGCTCGCCCATGCCCATGAAGACGATGTTGCTGATCCGGCCCGGCCCCCCGGCGACCTCGCCGCGCGCCAGGTCGCGGGCGCTGGCCACCACCTGGTCGACGATCTCGCCCGTGGACAGGTTGCGGGTGAGCCCCGCCTGCCCGGTGGCGCAGAACGGGCAGTTCATCCCGCACCCGGCCTGGGAGGAGATGCACAGGGTGACGCGGTCCGGGTAGCGCATGAGCACCGACTCGAACATCACCCCGTCGAAGGCCTTCCACAGGGTCTTGCGGGTCATCCCGTTGTCGCAGGTGATGTGCCGGACCGGTGTGAGCAGGGTCGGCAGCAGCGCCTCCCCCAGCCTCTCCCTGGAGGCCTCGGGAAGGTCGGTCATCGCCGAGGTGTCCGACTCCAGGTGGCCGAAGTAGTGCTTGGCGAGCTGCTTGGCGCGGAAGGGCTTCTCCCCCAGGCCCGACACGACCTCGGCCCGCTCCTCGGGGCTGAGGTCGGCGAGGTGCCGCGGCGGCTGGGCGCGGCGGGGGGCGACGAAGGTGAGCTCGGCGGGCATAGGTATCCGTAAGGGAGTGGCGTCGGTGGTCTGGGCCCGGCTCGGGGACGGCGCGGAGTCGGTCGTTATACGACTTATACGCGGTTGCGCTGCGGCTCCGCCCGTCAGGGCACTACCGTCGATTCTACGCACTGTCCGGACGGGCCGGGCTGGTCCGGCGCCGGACGCGGGTGACAACACGGGTACGGCACGCGGGAGGGCCGGTGACAGGGATCGACGTCCTGCTCGACGAGGTCAGCCCCTACCAGAGCCGCCGTGTCGTCGTCGAGTGCGACTCCCGCACCACGGCCGCCTACCTCCTCGACGCGCGCGGTCGCATCCGTGTCCCCGTCTGGCTGGCCAACCACGACGTCGCCCCCGTGGTGGGCGAGGAGGGCGGCCTGTTCGAGGGCCGCGCCCCGCTGATGCCCGAGGCCTACACCAAGCACCCGCAGGGACGACCGCGGTTCGACCCCGCGCACCTGCGCGCCGTGTGGTTCGAGGAGGGGGACGGGGTCGCCCTGATCGACGAGGAGGGGCTGCTCGCGGTGATCCCCGGTTGGGCCGAGGCCGACAGCGGGCTCCCCGGTTACGCGCGTGAGGCGATCGGACGCAGCGCCTTCGCCTGGGACCTGGACTCGGTGCGTGACCAGCTGTGGCCGCGGGTGGTGCACGCCGAGGCCTACTGGGACTGGCGACGGGCGGCGGGCGCGTGGCGGAGTGTGCAGCGCACGGTGCTCAGCCACCTGAACCGTCGGGTCGGCGAGCCCGGACACTACTGGGACGTGTCCGACGGCCACCCGCCGCTGCTACGGCTCTCGGAGCGGCCGACCGGTGCCGAACGCCCGTTCACGGTGCTGTCCACCGTGGGCATGTGCGGGCAGCGCATGCCCACGCTGGACCGGTACATGGCCAACACCTCCCAGCACGCCCGGGTGGAACTGGCACTGGCCACGACGATGCCCGCGCACCGGGCCGCGCGGATCTTCCGGTGGATCGGCGCGTTCCCGTGGCGGGCGGTGACGTGGTTCGGGACGGGGCACACGGTCAAGTGGCTGGACAACCCCGAGGACCGGGCGATGCGCGGCGACGCGGGGGCGGTGCTGCTGCTGGAGGATCCGTCCGCGCTGGTCACACGGACCGACCATCGACCACCGGACACCTCGGGGCTCACCTTCCAGGGCGATCCGGTCCGGTGGCTGTGGATCGTGCCGATCACCCGGCCGGAGCACCTGTTCGCCAAGGAGCACGACAGCGCGACGCTCGTGGAGAAACTCGCCGCCGAGGGGCGCAGCTGGGTGCTGGGGCCGTCTCCCTCCCGCCCGTGACGCGCTCGGGGCGCAACTCTGGATAGGCTGCCCAGGTCACCCCTTCCAGATATCGCCACGGCCCTTCCGCCGTGCGTGCCCCGGCTACCTCCCGCCGAGGGCTTCCACCACGGAGCGACCACCGACATGTCCCTGCTCGAAGCGATCATCCTTGGCCTGGTCCAAGGGCTGACGGAATTCCTGCCGATCTCCTCCAGCGGCCACCTGCGCGTGGTGTCGGCGCTCTTCGGCTGGCCCGACCCCGGAGCCGCCTTCACCGCGGTCAGCCAGCTCGGTACGGAACTGGCCGTACTGATCTACTTCCGGCAAAGGATCTGGGCGATCCTGTCGACGTGGACCAGGTCGCTGTTCGTCCGTGAACTGCGTGGCGACATCAACGCCCGGATGGGTTGGTACGTCATCCTGGGCTCCATCCCCATCGTGGTCCTGGGCCTGCTCCTGGAGGAGCAGATCGACAGTGTGTTCCGTGACCTGCGCCTGGTCGCGCTGAACCTGATCATCTTCGGCGTCTTCCTCGGCCTCGCCGACAAGTACACGCGCAAGCACCGGGGGTTGGAGGACCTCACCGTCTCCCGGGGTCTGACCTTCGGTCTCTTCCAGGCGCTGGCGTTGATCCCGGGCGTCTCCCGCTCCGGCGGCACGCTCACGGGCGGGATGCTGCTCGGCTTCAACCGCAAGGACGCGGCGGAGTACTCCTTCCTGCTGGCGCTGCCCGCGGTCTTCGGCGCGGGCCTGTACAAGCTCACCGACATCGGCGGCGACGAGTACGCCGGCTGGGGCGCGACCCTCGTGGGCACGGTCATCGCGGGCGTCGTCGGCTTCGTCGTCATCGCCTGGCTGATGAGGTTCATCTCCACCCACAGCTTCATGCCGTTCGTCTACTACCGCGTGGGCCTGGGCATCCTCATCCTGGCCCTGGTGAGCTGGGGCCAGCTCGACCCGGAGGGCGGCGCGGAGTCGCAGCTCGGCCAGAGCGAGGTCATCGCCGAGGAGCAGGACACCGGGGACCGGGAGGAGCCCGAGCCCGAGGAGGACCCCTCGCCCGAGCCCGGCGCCGAGCCGGGGGCCACCTCCGAACCCTCCGCCGGACCCTCGGCCGAGCCGACGGCGACCCCGGAGGTCGACCCGGTGACCGGTTGGGAGATCGACCCCGACTCGGGTCTGCTCCGCAACCCCGGGACCGGTCTGCTGCACGACCCCGACCTGGGGATGGACGTCGACTACGACCCCGCCACCGGGCTGGCCACCAATCCGATCACCGGCGAGACCTACGACCCCCGGACGGGCGGGTGAGCGCACCCGCCTGACCCGGTGAGCGCCCCCGGCCGACCCGTCGGCTCTCTGCCGGGCGCGGAAACCGGTGGACGCCCCGCCTCCCGTCCTGTCATCGTGCTCCGGCAAGGGCCGGGCGAGACGGGACGTGAGGCGCGACGTGACGGAAAGGGACGACACCGTCCCGCGGACACCCGCGGGACGGCACACCGGGACGGGCGTGCTCTCCCCACTACGGCACCCGGCGTTCCGGGCCCTGGCGCTCGGCCGCTCCCTGATGTACCTGGGCAACGGGATGGCCTCGGTGGCGTTGGCCTTCGCCGTGCTGGACACGACCGGTTCCCTAGTGAACGTGGGCCTGGTGGTGGGCGCCAGGTCGGTGGCCAATGTGTGCCTGCTGCTCCTGGGCGGGGTGATCGCCGACCGGCTCCCCCGGTCCCTGGTGCTGCGCGGCGGCTGCGCGCTCGCGGCCGCCAGTCAGGGCGTCCTGGCCCTGACACTGCTCACCGGCGCCGCGTCCCTTCCCCTCATGATCGGCCTGAGCCTGATCAACGGCGCTGCGGCCGCCGCCAACCTGCCCGCCGCCGCGGCGCTGACCCCGCAGACCGTCCCGGCCGGGCTGCTGCGCCCGGCCAACGCGATGCTGCGGGTCGGCACGCACACGGGCATGTTCGCCGGAGCGGCCCTGGGTGGCGCGGTCGTGGGCCTGATGGGGGCCGGATGGGCGATCGCCGCGGACGCCGTGCTGTTCACCCTGGCCGGAGTGGCCTTCCTGTTCCTGCGGCTGCCCGGCGGAGCGCTCCACGCCGCCGGGGAGGGCTCGAACGTCCTGCGCGATCTGCGCGACGGGTGGAGCGAGTTCATCGCCCGCCCGTGGGTGTGGATCATCGTGCTGCAGTTCATGGTGGTGAACGCGGGCTGGTCGGCGACGACCTCCGTCCTCGGCCCGGCGATCGCCGACGCGACCTTCGGGCGCACCCTGTGGGGTGTACTGATGGCGGTCAACAGCGCCGGACTGCTGCTCGGCGGGGTGTTGGCGGCCCGGTGGCAGCCCCGGCGGGCCCTGCTGTACGGGACGGCTCTGATCCTGGTGCAGACGGTGCCGCTGTTCGCGCTGGCCGGACCCACACCGCTGCCCCTGCTCTTCGCCGCGATGTTCGTGGCGGGCGTCGCCGTGGAGCAGTTCAGCGTGGCGTGGGAGGTCTCGGTCCAGGAGAACGTCCCCCAGCAGAAGCTGTCACGCGTGTACTCCTACGACGCCCTGGGGTCGTTCGTGGCGATGCCCGTGGGTCAGATCGCGATCGGCCCGCTGGCGGAACGGATCGGCGCGGAGCCGTCGATCGCGCTGATGGCCGGTCTGACGGTGGCCGCGACCCTGGCGGCGATCGCGTCCGGGAGCGTGCGGAACCTGCGCCGCCGCTGACCGGGGACACGGGGCGGCGACACGGGTCAGCTGGCGATGCCGCGGCGGCCGCGGGCCTGGTCGAGCAGCCGGTGGAACCGGGCCATGTCCTCGTCGCTGAACCGCTCCACGAAGCTGAGCAGGGTCGCGCCCGGATCCGGCCCCTCGTTGAGCACCTCGTCCATGACGCGTGCGGTGTACTCGGCGTGCGTCTCGCGCGGCCAGTACACCCAGGCGCGCCCGGCCTTCTCCCGGTCCAGCAGCCCCTTGTGGAAGAGGATGTTGGCGACGGTCATGACGGTCGTGTAGGCGATCTCCCGGTCATAGACCATGGTCTCGCGGACATGGCGCACGGACAGCGGCTCCTCGGACCGCCACAGCGCGTCCATGATGGCTGCTTCGAGTTCCCCGAGCCCCCTCACGGAGCCCCACCCCCTGCCGTGTGTCCCCAGTTCGTATCGAGATCGTAGGCGTGGGAACGGCTCTCGCGTGGGGAAACGCCGGAGAGCGCACAGATCCGTACACCCGCGGCGGGTACGACCGGCGTTTCGCGACCCGAAGCGGCCCCCGGGGCGTGGAAGAAGCCGCCCGACGCCTCCGGACCGTGGTCGCCACGGGAAGCGTGTGACACGCCACATCTGACATGGCCGGACTCGGTCAGTTCACCTGCGCCCTGAAATCCCTACAAATCAACACATTCACGACATATTAATCACTCTCCGCTCGTGTATCACCACGAAGAGACAACGGGACTGTGAAAGATTGTTAGCTATCTCCTAGTTTCAACAACGCCCGCGTTCCCCGCTTGGAGGGCGGTACAAGTAGCCTGGGACCAGGACGAGTGCTGGCCAGGTCAGATACTCCCCGGACCACGGGGACTACCCATGTGTTCATTGAGCCCGCCTTGCCAGCAGCCACCCGTCTTCATACACATTCACTAGCGAGCTGCGGAAGTGGGCGATCTCCGCCGTGTCGTCTGAGGCGTCTCAACCCCTGACAGATTTCGGCCCCAACGAGTGGTTGGTCGAGGACCTCTATCAGAAGTACTTGACCGACCCCAACTCCGTTGACAAGGCCTGGTGGAACTTCTTCGCGGACTACAAGCCCGCGGACTCCGGCGCGAAGGGCGGAGGAGCCACCAAGCCCGCCAAGGCCCAGAAGAGCAAGGCCCCCGCGGCCCCCGAGGCCCCCGCGCCGAAGAAGGCCACCAAGGCCACCGAACCCAAGAGCGACGATGCGCTCCAGGTCAAGCAGGAGCGTCTGCGCGGCGCACCCGCGCGGACCGCGACCAACATGGAGTCGAGCCTGGCGCTGCCGACCGCGACCAGCGTGCGCGCGGTCCCGGTCAAGCTCCTGTTCGACAACCGCATCGTCATCAACAACCATCTCCGCCGCGGGCGCGGGGGGAAGGTCTCCTTCACCCACCTCATCGGCTTCGCCATGGTCAAGGCGCTCAAGTCGATGCCGGAGATGAACCACTCCTACGTCGAGGTCGACGGCAAGCCGGGTGTGGCCAAGCCCGAGCACGTCAACTTCGGCCTGGCCATCGACCTCCCCAAGCCCGACGGCTCCCGCCAGCTCGTCGTGCCCTCCATCAAGGGCGCCGACGAGATGGACTTCACCGAGTTCTGGGGCGGTTACGAGGACCTGGTCCGCAAGGCCCGCAACAACAAGCTGGGCGTGTCCGACTTCCAGGGCACCACGATCAGCCTGACCAACCCGGGCGGCATCGGCACCGTGCACTCCGTGCCGCGCCTGATGCCCGGCCAGGGCACCATCCTCGGCGTGGGCGCCATGGAGTACCCGGCCGAGTTCCAGGGCGCCTCCCAGGACACCCTGAGCGAGCTGGGCATCAGCAAGGTCATGACGCTGACGTCCACCTATGACCACCGCATCATCCAGGGCGCGCAGTCCGGTGAGTTCCTGAAGCGGATCCACCAGCTCCTGCTGGGCGAGGACGGTTTCTACGACGAGATCTTCCATTCCCTGCGCATCCCCTACGAGCCGGTGCGCTGGGTCCAGGACATCCACGTCAACACGGCCACCCAGCTCGACAAGACCACCCGGGTCCAGGAGCTCATCCACGCCTACCGCGTGCGCGGCCACCTGATGGCGGACACCAACCCGCTCGACCACGACGTGCGCCGCCACCCCGACCTGGACGTCCTCCAGCACGGGCTGACCCTGTGGGACCTGGACCGCTCCTTCCCCACCGGGGGCTTCGGCGGCAAGCAGGTCATGAAGCTCCGCGACGTGCTGGGCGTGCTGCGCGACACCTACTGCCGCACGGTGGGTATCGAGTACATGCACATCCAGAGCCCGGAGGAGCGGGAGTGGATCCAGGCGCACGTCGAGCGTGAGCACGAGAAGCTCGACCGCGACGAGCAGCTGCGCATCCTGCACCGGCTCAACAGCGCCGAGGCCTTCGAGACCTTCCTGCAGACCAAGTACGTCGGTCAGAAGCGCTTCTCCCTGGAGGGCGGCGAGTCGCTGATCCCGCTCCTGGACGGCGTGATCTCCAAGGCCGCCAAGGCCGAACTCGACGAGGCCGTCATCGGCATGGCCCACCGCGGCCGCCTCAACGTCCTCGCCAACATCTGCGGCAAGTCCTACGGGCAGATCTTCGGCGAGTTCGAGGGCAACCTGGACCCGCGCAGCGCGCACGGTTCGGGTGACGTCAAGTACCACCTGGGCACCGAAGGCGTCTTCGAGACCCCCGACGGCGACAAGATCCAGATCTCGCTGGCCGCCAACCCCTCCCACCTGGAGACGGTCGACCCGGTCGCCGAGGGCATCGTCCGTGCCAAGCAGGACCTCCTCAACAAGGGTCCGCACGGCTTCACGGTGCTGCCGATCCTCATCCACGGTGACGCGGCGTTCGCCGGTCAGGGCGTGGTCGCCGAGACCCTGAACCTGTCCCAGCTGCGCGGCTACCGCACCGGCGGCACGGTGCACGTCATCGTGAACAACCAGGTGGGCTTCACCACCTCGCCGTCGGACAGCCGCTCCAGCGTGTACGCCACCGACGTGGCGCGGATGGTGCAGGCGCCGATCTTCCACGTCAACGGGGACGACCCCGAGGCCGTGGTCCGGGTCGCGCACCTGGCCTTCGCCTACCGGCAGGCGTTCAACAAGGACGTCGTCATCGACATGGTGTGCTACCGGCGCCGCGGGCACAACGAGGGCGACAACCCCGCGTTCACCCAGCCGCTGATGTACGACGTCATCGACGCCAGGCGCTCCACCCGCAAGCTGTACACCGAGGCCCTGATCGGCCGCGGCGACATCACGGTGGAGGAGGCGGAGTCGGCCCTGCGCGACTACCAGAACGAGCTGGAGCGCGCCTTCACCGAGACCCGCGAGGTCGAGAAGAAGCCGATCGAGCCCGGTTCCGTGGTCAAGCCCGAGGTGTTCACCGAACGCCGTCTGGACCACTCCGTGGTCGAGACCGCGATCAGCACCGAGACGGTCAAGCGGGTCATCGACACGCAGGTCAACCTGCCCGAGGAGTTCACGGCGCACCCGCGGCTGGCGCCGCAGATCGCCCGCCGGGCGCAGGCGGTCGAGTCCGACTCGATCGACTGGGCGACCGGTGAGCTACTGGCCTTCGGGTCGCTGCTGCTGGACGACCACACCGTCCGCCTCATCGGCCAGGACAGCCGTCGCGGCACCTTCGGCCAGCGGCACGCGACGCTGATGGACCGCGACACGGGTGAGTCGTACACGCCGCTCAAGCAGTTCGACAACGGCACCACCCGCTTCCACGTGCACGACTCGCTGCTGAGCGAGTACGCGGCGCTGGGCTTCGAGTACGGCTACTCGCTGACCCGCCCGGACGCGCTGGTCATGTGGGAGGCGCAGTTCGGTGACTTCGTCAACGGCGCCCAGACCGTCATCGACGAGTACATCAGCGCGGGCGAGCAGAAGTGGGGCCAGCGCTCCAGCGTCACCATGCTGCTGCCGCACGGCTACGAGGGCCAGGGGCCGGACCACTCCTCCGCCCGCATCGAGCGCTTCCTCCAGCTGTGCGCCCAGGAGAACATGACGGTCGCCATGCCGAGCACCCCGGCGAGCTACTTCCACCTGCTGCGTTGGCAGGCGAAGTCGCCGCTGGAGCGCCCGCTGGTGATCTTCACGCCGAAGTCGCTGCTGCGCCTGAAGGCCGCCACGTCGGCCGCCGAGGACTTCACCTCGGGCCACTTCCGACCGCTGGTCGGGGACGACAGCATCGCTCCGGAGAAGGTCCGCCGCGTGGTGATCTGCTCGGGCAAGATCTACTACGACCTGGACGCGGCCCGTCGCAAGAGCGGCGACAAGCACACCGCGATCATCCGCGCGGAGCGGCTCTACCCGCTGCCGATCGAGGAGATCCGGGAGCAGCTCAAGTCCTTCCCGAACGCGGGCGAGGTCCTGTGGGTCCAGGAGGAGCCCGCGAACATGGGGCCGTGGCCGTTCGTGGCGCTGGTCTTCTCCGAGCAGCTCGACCGTCCGTTCACCCGGATCTCGCGCCCGGCCTCCTCGGCTCCGGCCGCGGGTTCGGCCAAGCGGCACGAGGCGGAGCAGCGTGCCCTGGTGGACACGGTGTTCCCGCCCGCGGACTAGAACTGGCGGGGCGTCGTGTACTACACCGATCGCGGAATCGAGGAGTTGGAGAACCGCCGCGGCGGCGAGGAGGTCAGTTTCGCCTGGCTCGCCGAGCAGCTGAGGGCGTTCACCGACATCAACCCCGAGTTCGAGACGCCCGTCGACCGCCTGGCCACCTGGCTGGCCCGGCTGGACGACGAGGACGACGAGTAGGGCCGTAGCGAACGCGGAAGGGGCCCGGGTCATCGCGACCCGGGCCCCTTCCGCGTGTTCGGGCCTCAGACCCGGGTGTCGGTCGCCCGCAGCCAGTCCCGGCTGGACCGCAGAACCCACAGCAGCACGAGGAAGAAGCCGGGGAGGACCAGGTTGACCACGAGGCCGACGATCCAGGCGACCACCGCGGTCACCCAGTGGTCCACGAGCGGATCGGTCGCGGTCAGCACCGTGGTGTCGATCAGCACCCGGACCGTGTCGAGGGCCAGAGCGGTGAGCACGGCGCCACGCGCGGACCTGCCGCCCCGGCCGAGTCGCGCGGCGGCACGGAAGTAGAGAACGGCCAGGAGGGGGCACACCACCACCCAGAACCAGAGCCGGGGGACGGCCATGCCCCACTCGGCGTACCACTCCGCCGTCATGTGGGGGGAGCTGTCCAGGCTCAGGAGCAGGAGGACGGCGACCGGAACCGCGAACAGGGTGAGGGTCGCGTACAGGACGCACAGGACGCGCAGGAACCTGAGGGGGAGGGGCATCCGGTCGGTGCGTACCGTCGGCACGCGGTACGGCTGGCCCTGTGGCCGCGGTGGCGGTGGGAGGAGGTAGGGCTCCTGCCTGAGCGGAACGGGATCGGGGTTCGGGGGATGGTGCATTCTCGGGGACTCCTGGGCAGGTCTTCGTCCGCACCGGCCGGGTCACCGGGCGAACCTCCCGAGGAAACCACAAAAAGGTGACAAAAGGAGCAAAAGCTACTCTCAGGGTCCCCCCGGCACACCCCTGAGACACCCCCGAGATCCGCGACATATCTTGAGTTCGGCCCACTCGCGACATATCGTGAAGCCATCGAGCGAGCGAAAGGGTGCACGATGGCACGTTGGACCATCGACAAGCCGATGACCCACACACTCGACGGCATCGTCGCGTTGAAGGTCAGGATCATCGGCGGTCACGTCAACATCCTCCCCACCGACGACCCGGTCACCTTCGAGGTGACCGACATCGTCGGCGAACCCGTCCTGGTGACCCAGGAGGCGGGGATCCTCACCATCCACTACGAGGACCTCACGAGCCAGGGCCTCCTCGACCGGCTGCGGCCGATCCAGCTCAACAGCTACAAGGGCATGGGCGGCCGCAAGGCCACCGTGAACCTGCGCATCCCCGCGGACTGCCCGGTGGAGGTGAACACGGTCAGCGCCCCCGTCGTCGGCGCGGGCCTGGGTGCCCGCACCAGCGTCAGGACCGCCTCCGGCGAGATCACCCTCGACGACTCCTCCGGCGCGACCGACATCACCACCGCCAACAGCCAGGCCTCGGTCCGCAACCCGTCCGGCTCCCTGACCTTCAACAGCGTCAGCGGCCAGCTCGCCGTCGCGGGCGGACGGCTCTCGGACTTCAACGCCAAGACCGCCTCCGGCCAGATCCTCGCCGACACCGACCTCGCCCCCTCCGGACGGGTCCGCCTCAACTCGGTGTCCGGCGAGATCGCCCTGCGCGTCCCCGCCGAGACCTCGGCGACCGTCGAGATGCGCTCCATCACCGGCAAGCTCGACACGGACTTCTCCCTGGACCGGCGCAGCGCCCCGGCCCGCAGCGTCCTCAGCGGGAAGATCGGCCCCGGCGTCGACCCCGCGTCCATCTCCACCAACACGGTGTCGGCGCGCACCGCGCTGCTGCGCCGCGCCCCCGCGACACCCGCGGCTATCCCCGAGGGGGCCTGAATGAGCACCATCTTCGGCCACGGCAGGCTGCGGCTCTACCTGCTCAAGTTGCTGGACGAGAGCCCGCGCCACGGCTACGAGATCATCAGCCTGCTCCGCGACCGCTTCCTGGGCGTGTACTCCCCCTCCCCCGGCACCATCTACCCGCGTCTGGCGCGGCTGGAGGAGGAGGGGCTGGTCACCCACACCGAGGAGGGCGGACGCAAGGTCTACCGCCTCACCGACAAGGGGCGCCAGGAGCTGCGTGAGCGCAGCGGCGACCTGGACGACCTGGAGCGGGAGATCACCGACTCGGTGCGCGACATCGCCCGGGCGGTCAAGCAGGACGTCCGCGCGACCATCAGTTCGCTGCGGGAGGAGCTGAAGTACGCGTCCAGCGGTCCCCGCCGCCCGGCCCCCGAGGCCGAGTCCGCCGGAACTCAGGAGACCGGGCAGGCCCGCGAGGAGCGCGAGCGGGCCGAAGCCGAGGACGGGGGCGCCCGGGAGGCCCGGCGCTCCGACACCTCCGGCGCCTCCACCTCGGAGGGGGCCGAGGAGGCGGCCGGCGATGAGCGCCGGGAGGAGGGCCGGCGGGAGCGCTGCCGCGACGGCGGCCCCTGGGCCCGTGAGTGGGAACGCTTCGCCCAGGGGTTCAGCGGCGCGTTCGGCGCGGCCTGGGGCCGTGGCTCCGAGCGCTCGCACACCCCGGAGTTCGACCAGGCCCTGCGCGACTTCTCCGAGCGCGTCCGCGACGTGGCGCGGGAGGCGGGTCACGTCGGCGAGGCCGCCGCCACCGACCTGCGGCGCATCCTGGACGACACCGTCGAGGTGATCCGCCGGGACATGCGCCGGTGGGGGCCGGCCGCCGACCGCCCCGAGGAGCGCGAGGACGAGGAGAGGACGGAGGAGGGGTCGGCGGACACGACCGACGGCGGCACGACCGCCGCCGGGACGACCGGCTCCGCCACCACCGGTGAGCGCTCCGAGGAACCCCGTGCGGAGGAATCCCGTGCGGAGGAGCCCGGGGCCCGGCCGATGCCACCCGTCGACGGGGGCTCGGCCGCCGACCCCTGGGGCACCGCGGTCAGTGAACAGGACCGCCCCGGGTCCGACGCGGACGGGAACGGCGGGGACTGGAGGCGGGACGAGTAGGAACCCGGGAAACGCGTGAGGGGCCCGGAGACGCCGCGGGGGCGTGCTCTCCGGGCCCCACCCGTGTCCGGGTGCCCGCGTTACCCGCCGACGACGCCGTCCTCGCGCGCCTGGGCGGCGACGGCGGCCGCGACGGCGGGGGCCACCCGCTCGTCGAACGGACCGGGGATGATGTAGTCGGCGGACAGGTCGTCGCCGACCAGGTCGGCCAGCGCGGTGGCGGCGGCCTGCTTCATGTTCTCGGTGATGTCGCTGGCACCGGCGTCGAACGCTCCCCGGAACACGCCCGGGAAGGCCAGGACGTTGTTGATCTGGTTCGGGAAGTCGCTGCGGCCGGTGGCCACGACACTCGCGTACTTGCGGGCGACGTCCGGGTGGACCTCCGGGTTCGGGTTGGCCATCGCGAAGACGATCGCGTTCTGCGCCATCGTGGCGACGACCGACTCGGGCACCTCACCGGAGGAGAGGCCGATGAAGACGTCGGCGCCCGCCAGGGCGCTCTCGATCGAGCCCTGGACCCCCGCCTTGTTGGTGAGGGCGGCCAGTTCCCGCTTGACCGGGGTCAGCCCCTCGCGGCCCTCGTAGATCATGCCCTTGGAGTCGGCCACGGCGATGTCGCCGATGCCGCCGTCCAGGAGCATCTTGGTGACCGCGACACCGGCCGCGCCGGCCCCGGAGACCACCGCGCGCAGGTCGCCGAGGGACCGGCCGGTCAGGCGGGCGGCGTTGCGCAGCGCGGCGACGGCGACGATGGCGGTGCCGTGCTGGTCGTCGTGGAAGACCGGGATGTCCAGGCGCTCACGCAGCTTGCGTTCGACCTCGAAGCAGCGCGGCGCGGAGATGTCCTCCAGGTTGATGCCGCCGAAGGACGGGGCCATGCGCACGACGGTCTCGACGATCTCGTCGACGTCGGTGCAGGCCAGCGCGATCGGCACGGAGTCGACACCGCTGAACTGCTTGAACAGCAGCGACTTGCCCTCCATGACCGGCAGGGACGCCTCAGGGCCGATGTTGCCCAGGCCCAGGACGGCGGTGCCGTCGGTGACGACGGCGACCAGGTTGCTCTTCCAGGTGTAGGTGTCGACGAGCTCCGGGGTCTCGGCGATGGCGTCGCACACGCGGGCGACGCCGGGCGTGTAGGCGAGGGACAGGCTCGCCTGGTCGTTGACGTCGACGGAGGAGGTCACGTGCAGCTTGCCGCCGCGGTGCAGGGCGAAGGCCGGATCCTGGTCCAGGGCGGTGGACGTGTCATGGGTATGCGAATCAGTGGACAACTTCTCAAACCCCTCAGGTTTCGCGTGTACGCCCGACGTCGGCCATGACGAGGGCGGACTTGATAGCGGCGGGGGCCACGCGCGAAGACGTGTGAGTGCTAGGGGAGCCTCCACGGCACCGGTCCCGTAGGACCGGAGGTGCGTTCCGGGGAGGGCCGTTCTTCGCCGGACTCCTATGTGAGTTCTGCGCGGCCGCCTCTCACGGGGTTGACCCGTTACGCAATCCTCTCACAACGGTGACCACAGGAACATCGCGGGTGGCCAACATTGACGACACCCTGGTATCCCCCTTTTGTACAAAATGTCGTGGATGTTGCCTGGAAACTGGCGATCGGGTCCCTTCCCGAGTCCTCGACCAGGCACGACGTGCGCTCGAAGGAGACCCCACCATGGCCACGCACACGCCCCGGTCCGCACGGCGGACCCTCCTCGGTGCCCTCTCCCTCACCGGTGTCCTGGCGCTCACCGCCTGCGGTGGCGGCAGCGGGGACGGAGGTACCGACGCGGGCTCCGAGACGGGTTCCGACGACACCACGGTGGTCATCGGCGTCGAGGCCGCCTACCCTCCCGGTGAGTTCCTGGAGGACGACGGCGTGACCGTCCAGGGCTTCAACGTCGACCTCGTCGAGGCCGCCCTGGCCGAGATGGGCCTGGAGACCGAGTGGGTCCCCACCACGTTCGACTCCATCATCATCGGTGTGCAGAGCGGTGAGTACGACCTCGGCTCCTCCTCCTTCACCGTGACCGAGGAGCGCATGCAGGCCGTCAACATGGTCAGCTACTTCTCCTCCGGCACCCAGTGGTTCGCCCAGGCGGGCAACCCCCAGGACGTCGACCCCGAGAACCCGTGCGGCATGCGGATCGCCGTGCAGTCCAACACCGTCCACGACGAGGACATCGAGGCCCGCAGCCAGGCGTGCGTCGACGCGGGCGAGGAACCCGTCACCATCGAGAAGTTCCAGAGCCAGCCGCAGGCCACCGAGACGGTCGTCTCCGGCCTCAACGACGCCTCGCTCGCCGACATGCCCACCTCGGCCTACGCCCTGGAGCAGACCGGCGACGGCGTCCTGGAGTTCATCGGCGAGCAGTACGACGCCGCCCCCTACGGCATCGTCGTACACCAGGACGACACGGAGTTCGCCGACGAGCTCGCGGCGGCCTTCAACACCGTCATGGAGAACGGGACCTACGACGACATCCTCGCGGAGTGGGGCATCGAGGCCGGCGCGATCGAGGCCGCCGAGGTCAATCCCTCCCTCTAGTCGGCGGCTCCCGAACCCCGTTCTCCCGCCCACCGAGTGAAAGACCGAGACGTGTCCTCACCCAACGAACCGGCGGGCGGTCCGGAAAAGGTCCAGACCCCGGACCCGGACCGCTCCGCCGGCCCCATCACCGCCGTCCCCGTCCGCTACCCGGAACGGTGGGTGGCCGCGGGCTTCATCCTGCTCCTCGCCGCCATGTTCGTGCACATGCTGTTCACGAACGACGCGTTCAACTGGCCGTTCATGTTCGGGAACATGTTCTCCGAGCCGGTCGTGCGCGGTGTGTGGGTCACCCTGAGCGCCACGCTGCTGTCGATGGCGATCGGCATCGTCCTGGGGATCGTGTTGGCGGTCATGCGGCTGTCCGGAAACCCCGTCCTGGTGTCGGTCTCCTGGCTGTACACCTGGTTCTTCCGTGGCGTGCCCCGCCTCGTGTTGGCCGTCCTCTTCGGCAACCTGGCCATCCTGTACGCGACCATCGAATTCGGCGTGCCCTTCGACACCTACATCATGGCCGCGTTCGGTTTGGAGGGCGACCTCCGGTTCTTCTCGATCGACGCCCGTACCCTCCTGAGCGGCTACACGGCGGGTCTGCTCGCCCTGTCGCTGTCCGAGGGCGCCTACATGGCCGAGATCATCCGGGCGGGGCTCCAGTCCGTGGACAAGGGACAGACCGAGGCCGCCCAGGCGCTCGGGATGAGCCGCGCCAAGGTGCTCTGGCGGATCACCCTCCCCCAGGCCATGCGGGTGGTCATCCCGCCGACCGGCAACGAGACCATCGCGATGCTCAAGGACACCGCGCTGCTCGCCTACGTTCCGGTGACGATCGAGCTGTTCTACCAGCTCAAGGCGATCGGCACGCAGTCCTACCAGGTGTTCCCGATGCTGGTCGCGGCGTGCCTGTGGTACCTGGTGATCACCAGTGTCCTCATGGTCGGCCAGTACTTCATCGAGCGCAGGTTCAACCCGAGCCAGAACAGCGTTCGGAACCGTGTCGTCGGAGGTGCGCACTGATGGCCGAGATTTCCGAGAACCCCGTGCCCCCCGGGGACGCCGACGCCCTCGTCGTGGCGGACAACGTCCACAAGCGGTTCGGACGGCTGGAGGTCCTGCGCGGGATCGACCTGACCGTCAAGCGCGGCGAGGTCATGTGCGTGATCGGCCCCTCCGGTTCCGGCAAGTCCACCTTCCTCCGGTGTATCAACCACCTGGAGAAGCTGTCCGCCGGGCGGCTCTGGGTGAACGGCGAGCTGATGGGCTACCGGCAAAAGGGCGGGCGGCTGTACGAGCTGCGCGACCACGAGATCGCGGCCCAGCGCCGCGACATCGGGATGGTGTTCCAGCGGTTCAACCTGTTCCCGCACCTGAGCGTGCTGGGCAACGTCATCGAGGCCCCTGTCCAGGTCAAGCGCGTTCCCAGGGCCCAGGCCACGGAGAAGGCCATGGAGTTGCTGGAGAAGGTCGGGCTGCCGGACAAGGCCGACGCCTACCCCGAGCAGCTGTCCGGCGGGCAGCAGCAGCGGGTGGCGATCGCCCGGGCGCTGGCCATGGAGCCGTCGCTCATGCTGTTCGACGAGCCCACCAGTGCCCTGGACCCGGAGCTGGTCGGCGAGGTCCTCGACGTCATGCGGGACCTGGCCGAGGGCGGCATGACCATGGTCGTGGTCACGCACGAGATGGGGTTCGCCCGGGAGGTGGGCGACTCCCTGGTCTTCATGGACGAGGGAGTCGTCGTCGAGTCCGGGGACCCGAGGGACGTGCTGACCGACCCCGGGCACGAGCGGACCCAGGCGTTCCTCTCGAAGGTGCTCTGAATCCCTCAGGGACGGGTGCCCCGTGAGCCGTTCGGCTCGCGGGGCACCCCCTTTCTCTCAGTCCCGCACGCGACGTCCTCGAACGGCCCCGGCACCCGTCCGTCCCGGGCTCGGGGCTCCTCCCAGGTGATCCGCGGGGCGGCCCGGCGGACCCGGACCTCCACCGCCCTCCCCTCCTTCCCCGCAGGAGAGCACGGGCTGCGGCCGTCAGGACCGTCCGAAGCACCCTCTAGCCCCGGCCGCCCAGCCGGCGGACCAAGCGCGCGGTGCGCGCGCGGCGTCCCCAGGCGACCAGGGCCATCGGCACGAGGTAGGCGACCGGGAACAGCGCGGTGGCCGGCTCATCCACCAGCAGCTGGGTCACGGTCGCCCCGACCAGCAGCGCGGCCAGACCCAGCGCGGCCGGGCCGCTGAGCGCCGGGACGAGCAGCGCGACCGCGCCCGCCAGCTCGACGACGCCGATGGCGTACATGAACCACAGGCCCAGACCGATCTGTTCGAAGCCCTCGACCGCCTGGGGCGTGGCGGCGAGCTTGACGTAGGCCCCCATCAGGAAGGCCCCGGCCAGCAGGACCTGGAGGACCCACAGGCCAACGTTGGCCGCGCGGCCGGGGGCGTTCGTCTTCACGGTGTCGATGGTCGTCATGTCCCTGTCCCTCGTTCGTATGACCTTCGTGGCGGACTCTCACCCCAAGGTCGAACGGGCCGGGCCGGGATCGACACGTCCGACAGAATTTCCCGAAGCGATGAGGACACCCCGACCCACCTGGGACCGGACCTGCGCGCGGGCCCGTCCTGGCTACGTTGTGGAGCGTGCCGTGCCGACGGAACGGGAGAGGTGACGCAAGTGCCGGGATTCCATGACGAGGAGCCCGCGGTCGATCTCGGGGATCTGAGGTTGTTCGCGGTGGTGGCCGAGGAGTTGCATTTCGGCCGCGCGGCGGCTCGGCTGCATCTGAGCCAGCCGGGTCTGAGCTACCGGGTCAAGGCGCTGGAGGACTCCCTGGGGTACCAGGTGCTGGCCCGGAACCGCCGCGCTGAAACTCATCGTGAACGCGTCCTTGGCCGCCCAGGTCGCCACCATGGCCGAACTGCTCGGCGTCGCCCGCCGCGCGGGCCTCGACCCCGCCGAATCGGCCGGCTTCCTCAGCGACCTGCCGGTGACCAGCCCGGCCGCCGCACGCGCGATCGGCGTCATGGCCGCCGGTGACTTCACGCCGAACTTCCCGGTGCGGCTCGTGGCCAAGGACCTGCTCTACCTGACCGGGCTCGCCGAAGAGCTCACCGCTGAGACTCCGATGACCCGCGCCGCGCTGGCCGCCTATCAACGAGCCCGCGCCACCGGACAGGCCGACGACGACCTCACCGCCGTCGCGGCGACCTACCGGTGGTCCCCCGCGGGGCCCCGCACGGCCCCGCGGGTCCCGGGACCTCCTCATCGGGCGGGCCCCGTCGCCTCCTCCCCCGGCGTCGGTCACCATGGTTCGCCGGCACAGGACCGGTTGACCGTCCCGCCGCGGTTCCCACGGATTCGTCCTGGCCGGATCAGGACACTTGGACCAGCCTCGCCATGAGCGACCCCAGGACGGGTAGGGGGCAGGGGAACACGACAGGAAGGCGCCCATGCACTCCTCCACGAACCCGACCGCCAGCGCGGGCGGGCGGCGCCCGACGGGGCCGCCCGCCGTGCGCTCCGGAACCGCCGGGAAAACACCCCCCGCCGCGCTTGACCCGGCGGCGCCGCCCCAGCAGAGTCGTGACGCAGGGGCACCAGCACGGCCTTCGGGGGACGACATGGACCCGCGCACCGAGCGCGCACGCAATCTCTGGAACCGCAGAGCCGCCCGGTACGACCTCAGCGAGGCCCTGGAGGGCCCCGTTCTGCGCCGTACCCGCGAGATCCTGTGCGCGGGCGCACGCGGGCGCACACTGGAGGTCGCCATCGGCACCGGCCGCAACCTCCGCCACTACCCCCCGCAGGTCGAACTGACGGGCATCGACCTGAGCCCGGAGATGCTGGACCGGGCCCGGGAGCGCGCCGACGGCCTGGGCCGCCCGGTCCGGCTCGTCGAGGGCGACGCCCAGCGGATGGAGTTCCCCGACCGCTCCTTCGAGACCGTCGTGTCCACGCTGTCGCTGTGCGCGGTGCCCGACCAGCGCCGCGCGCTGGAGGAGATGTACCGCGTCCTGGTGCCGGGCGGCCGTCTCCTGTTGGTCGACCACGTCGAGTACACCCGCTTCCCCGCCACACTGCTGGAACGGCGCCGCGAACACCCGCGCAGGCTCCCCCGGGAGGTCGCGTCGGAGGTCGGCTTCGAGGTCGGCCACCACGACCGCCTCCTGCTCGGCCTCGTCGAGCGGGTGGTCGCCCACCGCCCGACGTGAACGGCAGCGGAAACATCCTGGCCACGGCATAGGCTGGAGGGGTTCGTTTCCTTCCCGACCGAGGTGATCCGATGATCCGCCCCGCCCGTCCCGAGGACGTTCCCCTCATCCACCGGATGATCGGGGAGCTCGCCGAGTACGAGAAGGAGCCGGAGTCGGCCACCGCCACCGAGGAGGACATCCACACCGCCCTCTTCGGCCCCGGGGCCGCCGTGTACGCGCACGTCGCCGAGCATGTCGGGGAGGGCGGAGAGGTGGAACCGGCGGGGATGGCCCTGTGGTTCCTCAATTTCTCCACCTGGACGGGTCGACACGGCATCTATCTGGAGGATCTCTACGTCCGCCCGCACCTGCGCCGACACGGCCACGGCCACGCCCTGCTCAGGAACCTCGCGCGGATCTGCGTGGAGCGCGGCTACACGCGGCTGGAGTGGTCGGTTCTGGACTGGAACACGCCCGCGATCGACTTCTACTCAGCGCTCGGATCCCATCCGATGGACGGGTGGACGGTCCGTCGTCTGGACGGCGACGCGCTGCGCGAACTGGGCTCCCGAACCTCCTGAGAAGGGCCGTTCATCTCACGTTCGTACCGGATCGGGCGGACACGATCTCACTTCCCTGCGGCGGTGGCAGGGTGAAACGAGATACATTGCAGTCAAGCGGCAACCTCGCCCCCCGAAGGAGGGACGTGACCGAAGAAACCGCTGTGCCCACGGCCGACGCCATCGGCGTCCGGGACGCCGTCACCGTCAACATGCCCGCGGACAGCGCCTATCTGTCCGTCTTGCGGACGGCGACGGCGGGTCTGGCCGCACGCCTCGACTTCACCCTCGACGAGATCGAGGATCTACGGATCGGGGTCGACGAGGCCTGCGCGATGCTGCTGGCCCAGGCTCTGCCCGGCACAGAACTGACCACGGAGTTCGAACTCACCCCCGAGGGGATGCGGATCTGCGTCTCGGTGCTGACCGCCGACGGCCGCCTCCCCGAGCGTGACACCTTCGCCTGGACCGTCCTGTCCGCCCTGGCGGGCGAGGTCGATGCGGGCGTCGGACCGGATGACCGGGTCCACATCGTCCTGTACAAGCGTCGCGGCACGCTGGAGTCCGCGTGAGCGAGAGGGGGCCCGCTCTGACAGCGAAGACCGAGCACGCGGTGCCCGACCGGGCCCGCGCGAGAGAGTTGTTCGAGCGCCTGAACGAACTCGACGCGGACTCCGAGGAGAGGCGGCGTATCCGTGACGAGCTCGTGGAGCTCCACCTGCCCCTGGTCGAGTACCTGGCGCGCAGGTTCCGCAACCGCGGGGAGTGGCTCGACGACCTGACACAGGTGGCCACGATCGGGCTGATCAAGTCCATCGACCGGTTCGACCTGGAGCGTGGGGTGGAGTTCTCCACCTACGCCACCCCGACGATCGTCGGTGAGATCAAACGGCACTTCCGTGACAAGGGCTGGGCGGTACGGGTTCCCCGGCGCCTCCAGGAGCTCAAGCTCTCGCTCACCAAGGCGGTGAGCGACCTGTCGCAGCGGGAGGGGCGCTCGCCGACCGTCGCCGAACTCGCGGCGCACCTCCAGATGACCGAGGAGGAGGTGCTGGAGGGCCTGGAGTCCGCCAACGCCTACTCGACGGTGTCGCTGGACGCACCCGACAGCGGGGACGAGGACGCCCCCGCGGTGGCCGACTCCCTGGGGATCGTCGACGAGTCCCTGGAGGGTGTGGAGTACCGAGAGTCGCTCAAACCGCTACTCGAACAACTGCCCCCGCGGGAGAAGCGCATCCTGCTGCTGCGCTTCTTCGGCAACATGACCCAGTCACAGATCGCCCAGGAACTGGGAATCTCCCAGATGCACGTGTCGCGCCTGCTGGCGCGCACCCTGGCTCAGCTGCGTCAGGCCCTGACCACGGACGACTGACCGGCGACCACCCGCGGCCGCGGAGCTACTCCCCCTTCTCGGGAGGGAAGAGCACCGCGGTCGTCGGTGGAGCCAGGACGGCCCCCGCGGCGCACAGGGCCACCGCCAGCAGGACGCCGCCGATGAGGAACTGCTCGCTGGTGAACATGTAGTACGCCACCACCGCGAGGAACAGCTGGGTGACCACCACGGGCGTGCGGGCCCACTCGCGCAGCAGCAGCAGGCCGCGCGCGACGAACACCAGCACGGCACCGGCTCCGACGCCCAGGAAGGCCAACGGGATGGCCGAGGTGACCGACGCGGCCTGACCGGTGGCCGCGGTGACGAGGCTGTAGACGCCGCCCACGGCCGCGGCGAGCCCGACCAGGGCCTCCAGCGCGGCGGCGACGACGAGGGTGACGGGACGCGTAGACACCCGACGAGCCTATACGCGCGCGGCGGCCGCCCTTCCCCGGCTCCCCGCCCAGGTCACGCCCGATTCCCCGCCCCCACGACGGGATCGCGCCCTCCGCCGGGCACCGAGGAGGCCGAAAGCCCGGGGGAGCACCGCCTAGACTTGGGGCTGTGCGCGCCCTTTTCATCGTGAACCCCCAGGCGACCACGACGACCACTCGCACCCGAGAGGTGATCGTGGGCGCCCTGACCGCCGAGCTGGACGTCACCGTCGTCGAGACCGCCTACCGCGACCACGCCAGCGAGCTGGCCCGGAAGGCCTCCGCCGACGGTTTCGAGCTGGTCCTGAGCCTGGGCGGCGACGGCACCGTCAACGAGGTGGTCAACGGACTCCTGGCCACCCCCGGCGACCTGCCACGCCCCCGCTACGCCGTGATTCCCGGCGGCAGCGCCAACGTGTTCATCCGCTCCCTGGGCGTACCCGGAGACCCGGTCGAGGCGACCAGCGCGGTGCTGGAGGCGATCCGCGAGGGCCGCGAGCGCGAGATCAACCTCGGGCGGATCACGAGTGACCAGGACGACCGGTACTTCACGTTCTGCGCCGGTTTCGGGTGGGACGCCGACGTCGTCCAGCAGGTGGAGAACGAGCGCGCCCACGGCCGAAAGGCCACGCCCGCGTTGTACGCGGAAGTGGCGGTAAAGCTGTTCTTCCGCGGGGATATCCGCGACCCCTCACTGCGTGTGTCCGCGGGCGGACCGCCCCGGGACGGGGCCTATTTCGCCCTCGTCACCAACACCACGCCGTGGACCTACGCGGGATCACTGCCGCTCCAGCCGACGCCGGCGTCCCGTTTCGAGCTGGGCCTGGACGCATTCGCGCTGACCAACTCCTCGCATGCGCTCACCGGCTGGGTACTTTCGCAGATGTTCTTTCCCAAGGGGCTCCCCGCGATCGGTGACGGGTACCTCACCTGGCACGACCTGGACTCACTCGAGATCTCGTCGTCCCACCCCAGAGCGTTCCAAATCGACGGTGAATACCTGGGAGACCGCGAACAGGTCAACTTCCACTCGGTACCGAAGGCATTACGAATCATCTGTTAATTGGCTCGAAAGACACCATTCACGGGCACTGTGACGCACCCGACACGCCGATCGGGACCTTTGACCCCGGGAGCTCTTGCACCGATCCTGCGAGCCTGTCACGCTCAAGTTATCGCCATGAGTTACGGGCGAGTTAATTGGGGCGCTTCCCACATGGCCGTGGGGTGAAACCTGACCGTCTCGGCCCTGACACCCTCCGGTGGGAACCATCCACCGGGCGCCCTGCGCATCGACCGATCGTGAAAATGTTCACAACCCCCGATCGCCTCACCGTGAGGAGTGGACCGCATGGACTGGCGCCATGACGCAGCCTGCCGTGACGAAGACCCCGAGCTCTTCTTCCCCATCGGAAACTTCGGCCCCGCACTGATCCAGATCGAGGAGGCCAAGGCGGTCTGTCAGCGCTGCCCTGTCAGCTCGGCGTGTCTGAAGTGGGCGCTGGAGAGCGGCCAGGACGGCGGCGTCTGGGGCGGCATGAGCGAGGACGAGAGGCGCCTGCTGCGCAAGCGCGGCACCACGCGCCGTCCGATGGTGCGGGCCTAGGCCGTATCTTCCTGGGCCCGCCGCTCCGCCTCGGCCCGCCCGTCGCCCCCCACCGCCCTCAACGGACGCCTACGGCGGAGCCCCATCCACAGGAACCCCGTCGGCGCCCGAACGACGACCCCCTCAGGCGACCGTTCCGAGAAACGGAACCGTGGGCCCCGGGGCTCCGCTCCCGCGGTGGGCGAGACGAGCCCCGGGAGTGGCCTCAGGGCACCTCCCCCTCCTCGTGCTCCAGGGGGAGGCTGATCGCCACCTCGGTCCCCCCGTCCTCCCTCGGCTTGATCGCCAGGGTTCCGCCCAGTTCGCCCACGATGAGCGTCCGCACGATCTGGAGACCCAGACTCGTCGTCCCCTCCAGGTCGAAGTCCTCCGGCAGTCCCCCGCCGTCGTCGAACACCGCCAGTTCCAGGCTGCTCGTCCTCGGGTGGCCCGGCACGGCGTCGAAGCGGCGCACCCGGACCTCGATCTTCCCGGGGCCCTGCCCCAGGCCGTGCTCCACCGCGTTCTGCACCAGCTCCGCCAGGACCATCGACAGCGGTGTGGCCACCAGCGCCGACAGCAGGCCGAAACCGCCCTCCCGGCGCGGCACCACCGTGCTGCCGGTCGAGGAGACCTCGGCGGCCATCTGCATGACGCGGTCGGCGATGTCGTCGAAGTCGACCACCTCGTCGGGCGTGTGCGACAACATCTCGTGCACGATCGCGATCGACCCCACCCGGCCGACCGCCTCGTCCAGCGCCGCCCGCGCCTCCGGCACGTCCAGCCGCCGTGACTGCAACCGCAGCAGCGCCGCGACCGTCTGGAGATTGTTCTTCACCCGGTGGTGGATCTCCCGGATGGTCGCGTCCTTGGTCAGCAGTTCGCGTTCGCGCCGCCGAAGTTCGGTGACGTCGCGGACCATCACCAGCGCGCCGATCCGCACCCCGTCGATGACCAGTGGTATGGCGCGCAGTTGGACGGTGACCCCTCGCGCCTCCACCTCGGCCTCCTGCGGCGCGCGGCCGCTCGCGGTGTAGGTGAGCGCCTCGTCGCGGGCCTCACCCGGTGCGGCCAGCTCCAGCGTGGTGCGGTCCAGCCGGGCCCCGACGAGGTCGGCGGCCAGGCCCAGCCGCCGGTAGGCCGACAGCGCG
>NZ_ANBC01000008.1 GCF_000341125.1 Nocardiopsis lucentensis DSM 44048
GAGCGGCCCCTGGTCACTGAACGGGAACGCGCCCTCGGCGATCATCTGGGCCAGGTCCCCGGCGCTCTGGAGGTAGGTGAGCTCCAGCCGGCTCGGGGTGCGCGCGGAGCTGAGGTTCGTGCTGCGCTGGATCACCCCGATGAGCCGGCCCCCGCGGCGCACGGGGATGGTCTCCTCGCGCACGGGGACGCCACCCGACCAGTCGGGGTCGCCGTCCCGGCAGATCCGCCCCTCGCTCCAGGCTCGGTCGATGAGGGCGCGGCGCCCGATCACCCGGGGCGCCGACCTGGACGTGACGTCGGTCATGTCGTCCAGCAGCGCGGTCTCCACCAGGTCGTCCTGGAAGGCCGTCGGCCCCGTGGTCGGTCGCATCTGGGCGACGGCCAGCCAGCCGTCGTCGCCGCGCAGCCGCACCCACAGGACGAGATCGGCGAACGACAGGTCCGCGAGCAGCTGCCAGTCCGAGACCAGGGAGTGGATCCACTCCAGGTCCGCCTGTTTGAGTGACGTGTGACGTCGGATGAGATCACTGAGGTGAGGCACTCACAAATCATCCCATGAAGGCGTGCATACTCAAGAGATACGCACTCGACCAGTGGTCCACACCAGTCGGCGGCCCGCACGGCCCGCCGCGCCGACCACACCGGAGGGGTGTGTGGACGGAGTCGGGACGCGTGGGAGGACACCGATGACAGGCCAGCGCACACTGGACGGCAACCCCAGGGTGCCGAAGTACTACCAGGTGAAGAAGCAGCTCCTGGAGCTCATCGAGGCGATGCCGGCGGGCAATCCCGTGCCCCCCGAGCGCGCCCTGGCCACCCAGTTCGAGACGTCGCGCACGACGGTGCGCCAGGCGCTGACGGAGATGGTGGTCGAGGGTCGCCTGCTGCGGATCCAGGGCAAGGGCACGTTCGTGGCCAAGCCGAAGGTGGCACAGATCCTCCAGCTGACCAGCTACACGCAGGAGATGCGGGCGCACGGCCTGCACCCCGCCACGCGCATCCTCGACGTCAGCTACATCAACGCCGACGACCAGCTCGCCGAACTGCTCGCGATCCGCTCGGGCGGACGCGTGCTGCGGATCGAACGGCTGCGG
>NZ_ANBC01000009.1 GCF_000341125.1 Nocardiopsis lucentensis DSM 44048
CGGCGCTTCCCCGGGCTCCGCCGTCAGCTCGACCGCTACGCGTCGCTCTACGAGGCTCTCGCGAGCGCCTACGACGTGTCCCTGGCCGAGGCGGAGGCGTCGATCGAGACGGTTCTGGCCACCCCCAACGAGGCACGGCTGCTGGGTGTGGACGTCGGTCTGCCGCTGGTGCTGCACTGCCAGCACAGTTTCGACGCGGACGGCCACCCGGTCGAGTGGGTGCGTTCGCTCTACCGCGGTGACCGGTACAAGTTCGTCACCCGCCTGCGTCCCCCGACGGACTGAACCGGGAGTATCTTTTTGGGCCTGCCGCTTCGCTTCGGCCCGCCCGTCGCCCGCCACCGCCCGAGGGCCGCTCCGCGGCGGAGCGGGCACCCTCAATCGACGCCTCCGGCACGGTAGTCACTTTGTTCGGACGCCCCGAAGGCAGGGATTCTTCATCCTCGCCTGACGCTCGTTCCTCGCTCGCGGCTCGACTCGCCCGCCCGTCGCCCGCCACCACCCTCAACGGACGCCTGCGGCGCAGTCCCATCCACAAGAACCCTGCCGGCGTCCTCACGCGCGAACGAGCACGGTGGCCAGGGCGTCGACCACCCTCGGGTCGTACTCGCTCTCGGTGTCCATCCGGAGGCGTTCCAGGACCGCGGCCCGGCGTTCGTCGTCGCCGTTCTCCCCGACGAGGTCGTCGAAGGCGTTGGCCACCTTGATGATCCGGCTGCCGAGCGGCGGCACGCCCTCGTCGCCGTCCCCGGCCAGCGGCTCGCACTGGCGGCGAACGACCTCGGCGACGCTGTCCAGAACCCCGGTCTCCCGGATGATGGCCGACCCCAGTTCGGCGATCCGCCGCTGCTCCCGGGGTGAGGCGAGCACGGTCGCGCCGCCCGCGATGGGCTCGCGCAGGGACAGCTGCCCGATGTCGTGCATGAGGGCCGCGTACTCCAACTCCAGCAGTTGGGCCTCGGAGAAACCCAGTTCGCAGGCGATGCCGTGGGCCAGGTGGCTGACCCTGCGCGAGTGCCCGTTCTCCACGTACCCGCCGACCTCGGTGACCCTCGACAGCGCCCGCACCGTCTCCAGGTAGGTGCGCCGTACCTCCGCGTGGCGCCGGAAGGCGACCTGGGAGACCAGGAGCGGGGCGCTGAACACCAGCAGTCCCACCAGTCCGGTGACCGTGCAGGCCAGCGCGATCAGTACGCCGCTGGCGCCGATCGCCGCGCCCGTCGCGAACTGCGCGCGCACCTCGTCGCGCACCGCGACCAGCAGGTTCGTGCGCAGACGTTCGGCGCGCAGCACACCGGCCATCACGGCGTCCACCAGCCAGGTGAGCAGCACCAGCGAGGCCATGAGCAGCGTGACCCGCACCGAGGGCTCCGTCAGTGACAGCTGCGTGACCAGCGGGCGGAAGGCCACCGCGATGAGTATCACGGCCAGCACCCGCCGGGCCAGGTCCTCCAGGCGCGGGCTCCGGCCCACGGCGACGTGTGGCAGCTCCCCCAGCGCCAGCCCGAGCCCGACCACGGCGACCACCTGTGACGCGGAGTGCTCCACGGGCACGTCGCCGAGGCTGACCAGGAACGCGTAGCTGATCGCTCCGGCCGAGGCGATCGGGGCGACCTCCCGGTGCCCGGGCAGGGTGATGCGCGCGAGCTCTCCGACGGCGATGACGAGGCAGAAGGTGAGCGCGACGTAGGGCTCGACGGCCCCGTGCGCGGCGGTCCACACGACGGCGGCCAGCGTGCCCGCCCCGGCCGCCGCGACGAGCACGGCGCGGATGGGGCGCGTGGTACGCCAGATCGGTCCCCGCGGTCGCTGGAGTCCGAGCGCCCCGCCCTCGAGTCCGGTGAGCGGCGGGCGGGGTGACGAGGCCTCGTCGGACTGGCTCTGGGTCATCATCGGTCACGCCCACCCGGAACGGCCTCGGCGGGTGCGGGCGCCGAGCCCTCGGCGGCCGGTTCTCCGGTCCGCCCGACCGCCTTCTCGGCGGCCTCGTAGCAGCCCCCCGGCGGCTCGGCGATGTCCGGGGTCTTCCAGCCCTCACGCTCGACCGCCCGGACGAGCGCCTCGACCATCCGCCCGTCGAACTGCGTCCCGACGCAGGCCCGCAACTCGGTGATGGCGTCCTCCACGGACCACGCCTTGCGGTAGGAGCGCGTGGAGGTCAGGCAGTCGAACACGTCGGCCACGCTGATGACGCGGGCGGACTCGGGGATCTCCATCCCCACCAGGCCCATGGGGTAGCCGCGTCCGTCCAGCCGCTCGTGGTGGTGGCGGATACCGGCCAGTGCCTCGTCGAGGAAACTGATCTCGCGCACGATCTCGTAGCCGCGTGTCGGGTGCAGTTTGATCGCCGCGTACTCGTCGTCGGTGAGTTTCCCGGTCTTTTGCAGCACCTTGGTGGGCACCCCGAGCTTGCCGATGTCGTGCAGCATCCCCGCGTAGCGGATCTTCTGCACCCGTTCGGCGGGCATACCCAGTTCGCGCGCGATCATGGCGGCGCCCTCGGCGACGCGCATGCAGTGGCCGCGCGTGTAGTAGTCCTTGGTCTCGACCGCCTGGCACAGCGTGGCGAGCGTGGCCTCGTGGGCCCGCGCCTCGTCGGCCTGCTGCGCGAAGGTCCAGCGCGCGATGAACAGGGGCAGCAGGACCAGCAGGGGCGCGATGATCCCGACCCCGCCCCAGACCGCGGCGATGGCCAGACCGAGCATCTGGTAGCCGATCGAGGACAGCTCGACCGCCACCAGCGGGCGCCAGTGGATCGGGCTCTTGCGCCGGGCGCGGACCGCGCCGAGCGTCCACATCAGGACGCCGACGAGCGCGGAGTTGACCACGGTGTGGGTGATCACGGCCGCCACGTACGGCAGCAGGATCATGGGAAAGTCCTCGCGCACCGGTTCGCCGACCGTGCCTCCGCACAGGAGGTAGACGTGTCCGGCCGCGTAGGCGGCCAGGGCGAACTGCGCGCCGTTGAACGCCCGCTTGACGAGGATCTGCTTGCGAATGGTCAGGCAGGAGGCGAAACCGACGACCGCCGCCCCGACCGGCCCCACCAGAACGATCGCGGCCAGTGACACCGCCGAGCTCGGCGACATCCCCATCTTGCCGTTGGAGACGACGATGGTGCTGATGGACTCGGCGACCACGAAAAGGACGGCCACGAGGACCAGGGTCTTCAGGTCGATACCCGAATACGGCCCGACCAGCACGATGGTGACAGCACTGACAACGATGATTCCGACGTAGACACGCGCGCCCCCAGGAAGAGCCCGCACCCCCGTTCACCCCCCGCCAACGACGACCGGACTGTCATGATTTCACCGGTTCCGTTCTACCACCAGGACCATCCGGCGAAGGCGGATACCGTCCAAAGAACCATCATCGCTACGTGCAGCATGCTGATGAACACGGTTGTCCCCTCTCCCCCCGATGCCGCGCGCCCCCATTCCCCTGGACACGCGGCGTAAATTACCCCATTCGTTGGATATGGCGTCCAGTTTAACGGGCCAACACGGGTCCCGGATTACCCCCAACCCGAACCGCCACCCCGACGAACACCCCAACTGACCAGTAGTTCCGGAGTATGGAATTACTAATTCAAGTCGTAATTTCAGATGATAACTCTGAGTCACCACACGCCACTGGCCAGCGATGCCGAAAAGTCCACAGCGAAGCCCATCTCGCCCCACCCTTCCAGTCGCTTCTACCTGCACTGACTACGCATGGTAACTGTTCGATCGAAGAGTGCCGATCAGCGGGAAAAAACATTCCGAGTCGGTCACGACACGAAAGAGGGCGAGCGCGCCGGGCGTGTCGACACCCCTCACCCCGCTCCACTCGGACAGGCACGTGTCCAAAACCCCCGCAGACACGGGGAATCCGACTCGACATACTCCCAAACAACTACAGACCACGCATGACACGACATCACACGACAATTCAAGACAGCAGGCTATAACGCATACAAAAGGTGGCGGTGACTGGAAATACAGTCACCGCCACCGCGTGTCACGGCCGTTGGGGCGTCCCCGGGAGCCGAGGACCCTGACTTACTCCGAACTTGCCTCGCGCACGAGGTTTTCGCCGTCCTCTTTCACCTCGCGCACGAGGTTTTCCCCGTCCGCATTCGCCTCGCGCTCCAGGGATTCCTCGCGCGCGCGCGCCAGCCGGCCGAGAACCTTGTCCCGCAGATCCAGGGGAACCGGGTCGCACCCGCAGTGCTTGGCGACGATCTTCTTCACCGCCTCCTCGAGCCCGTACTCGTCGAGGCAGGGCGCGCAGTCGTCCAGATGCTCCCTGATCTGCTCGCAGTTGCCCTCCTCCAGCTCCCCGTCGATGTAGGTGTAGAGCTTGTCGAGCACCTCGCTACAGGGGGTTTCGCTGTCCTTGCCGTGGCCGCCGCTCATTGCCGATCTCCTCGATCCGACCCGTTCGCCTGTCCCCGACCTCCCGCGGACGTACCCGACGCGACGGCACCGGCGGAGGCCTCCGCCCGCGCCGTCGGCAGGAAACCGCGGTCCACCGCGTACTCCTCCAACAGGGACCGGAGCTGGCGACGCCCCCGGTGCAACCGGGACATGACCGTCCCGATCGGCGTGCCCATGATCTCGGCGACCTCCTTGTAGGCGAAGCCCTCGACGTCGGCGAGGTACACCGCGATCCGGAAGTCCTCGGGCAGCTCCTGGAGCGCCCGCTTCACGTCACTGTCAGGCAGGTGTTCGAGCGCCTCGGCCTCGGCCGACTTGAGCCCCACGGCCGTGTGCGAGGCGGCCTGGGCCAACTGCCAGTCCTCGACGTCCTCGGTTCCCGCCTGCTTCGGTTCCCGCTGCTTCTTGCGGTAGGAGTTGATGAAGGTGTTGGTGAGGATGCGGTACAGCCACGCCTTGAGGTTCGTCCCCTGCTTGAACTGGTGGAACGAACCAAACGCCTTGGCGAACGTCTCCTGAACGAGGTCCTCCGCGTCGGCGGGGTTACGGGTCATCCGCAGCGCCGCGGAGTAGAGCTGGTCGAGGAAGGGCAACACGTCCCTCTCGAAGCGCTCCTCCCGCTCACGTGCTGTCTCCTGGCCCTCTTCCAAGCCCGTCGGCCTCCCTGCGCTGGTCTCGGCTGGAGCATCCATATCCCCAAGATACGGCTCCACACCCAGGACCCGCGCACCGGCGCCGCGTGGCGCGGACACGGCCTCCTCGCGCTCCAGGCACGCGCTGGCGGTCGACATAGCCGAAGATTCCTCCCCAACATCCGTTGCCGCGCGCCGGACCCTGCGTCCCGCGCGGTGTCGGTGACAACAACGCCCTTCGCACGCTGATTCCAGCCGGGCGGGGAGAAGCGGGCCACCGCGCGGTGAACTTTGTCGTTTGGCGTCATCGGCGGAGGTAGGGCATGGGAGAGTGCGGGTAGGACCACACAAGGATGGGAGAGGAGTGCACGTGCGACCGTCCTCGACCCCGGCATCGGACCGCCCACGGTCCCCGGCCGCCCAGTTCGCCACACCCGACCAGCTGTCGGACTACTGGCGCTTCTACTGGGCCGTCGCCGAGACGCAGATCGCGCGGTGGCTTCCGCCCGCGCCCGCCCGGCTGCTCGACCTGTCGAGCCCGGACTTCCAGGGCACCCACCGGGCCGTCGCCGCCGGACACGACGTGGTCACCCTGCTTCCGTCGGAGGACGTGGCGGTGCGTCGGCCCCTGACCCTCGTCAACGGGCACGCGGGGGTGCCGCGTCCGGCCCGCCGCGGGCGGTTGCGGCACGTGGTGGGCGACTCCGCGCTGCTGCGCACGTTCGCCTCCGGGGTCTTCGACGGGGTGATCGCCGACAACCGCGTGCTGTCGCGGCAGTTGGCCACGGAGTCGTCGATGACGGAGATCGCGCGGGTCCTGCGCCCGGGGGGACGGACACTCGTGTGCGTGGACTCCGTGGTGCTCGGGATGGCGCTGCTGGCCGAGCAGGACTGCTGGCCCGAGCTCAGCCACGCACCCAGCGCCGACGTGCTGCTGGTGCCCTGGCCGGACGGCTCCATCACCCGGTGCTTCACCTCCGAGCAGCTCACCGAGACCCTCGCCGACGCGGGGCTCGAGCTGGAGTGGATCAAACCGCGCACGGTGCTGTCGCCGTCCACTGTGGAGGGGATGCTCGCCCGCGACCCCCGGTCGATGGGCCGCCTGGTGGAGATGGAGACGCGCGCCACCGAGTCCGACGACTACGTGGGCGTGCACCTGGTGGCCAGCGCGCGCAAACCGGGCTGACCCCGCTTCCCTGCGGCGGCGCCGCTCCGGCCGGCCCGGGCCGACGACCGGGCCGGGAGGGAGCCCCGCCTCCGTTCGGGGCGCGGATCCCTCCCGGGGTTCCCGGGGCCGTCGGACGGGTCAGTCGGCCAGCGGCAGGTACACCCGGTTACCCGAGGCCGCGAACTCCTCGGACTTGTCCGCCATGCCCTTCTCGATCGCCTCGACCGTGTCCAGCCCGTTCTCCTCGGCGTACTTGCGCACGTCCTGGGAGATCTTCATCGAGCAGAACTTCGGCCCGCACATGGAGCAGAAGTGCGCGGTCTTGGCCGGTTCGGCGGGCAGCGTCTCGTCGTGGAAGGACTGCGCCGTCTCCGGGTCGAGCGACAGGTTGAACTGGTCCTGCCAGCGGAACTCGAACCGCGCCTTGGACAGCTCGTCGTCCCACTCCTGTGCCCGGGGGTGGCCCTTGGCCAGGTCGGCGGCGTGCGCGGCGAGCTTGTAGGTGACCACGCCGGTCTTGACGTCGTCCCGGTTGGGCAGGCCCAGGTGCTCCTTCGGGGTGACGTAGCACAGCATCGCCGTGCCGTGCCAGCCGATCTGGGCGGCGCCGATGGCGGAGGTGATGTGGTCGTAGCCGGGGGCGATGTCGGTGGCCAGGGGGCCGAGCGTGTAGAACGGCGCCTCGCCGCACAGCTCCTCCTCCAGGCGCACGTTCTCCGCGATCTTGTGCATCGGCACGTGGCCCGGGCCCTCGATCATCACCTGCACGTCGTGCGCCCGGGCGATGTGGGTGAGCTCGCCCAGGGTGCGCAGCTCGGCGAACTGGGCCTCGTCGTTGGCGTCGGCGATCGAGCCGGGCCGCAGGCCGTCACCGAGGGAGAAGGTGATGTCGTACTCGCGCAGGATCTCGCAGAGTTCCTCGTAGTGGGTGTAGAGGAAGCTCTCCTTGTGGTGGGCCAGGCACCACGCGGCCATGATCGAACCGCCGCGCGAGACGATGCCGGTGACGCGCCTGGCCGCCAGCGGCACGTAGCGCAGCAGCACGCCGGCGTGGACGGTCATGTAGTCGACGCCCTGCTCGGCCTGCTCGATGATGGTCTCGCGGTAGATCTCCCAGCTCAGCTGGGTGGGGTCGCCGTTGACCTTCTCCAGGGCCTGGTAGATGGGGACCGTGCCGATCGGGACCGGCGAGTTGCGCAGGATCCGCTCGCGGGTCTCGTGGATGCGCTTGCCGGTGGACAGGTCCATCACGGTGTCGGCGCCCCAGCGGGTGGCCCACACCATCTTCTCGACCTCCTCGGGGACCGACGAGGTGACCGCGGAGTTGCCGATGTTGGCGTTGATCTTCACCAGGAAGTTCTTGCCGATGATGGTCGGCTCGGACTCCGGGTGCCTGCGGTTGACCGGGATGACCGCGCGGCCGATGGCGATCTCCTGGCGCACGAACTCGGGGTCCATGCCCTCGCGCGCGGCCACGAAACGCATCTCGGGGGTGATGGTCCCGGCCTTGGCGTAGGCCAGCTGGGTGACCGCGCCGTCGACGGGTTCGCGGGCGTCGATCCAGGCCTGCCGCGCGGCGGGCAGGCCCCGGTGGACGTCGATGTCGGCGGTGGAGTCGGTGTACGGACCTGACGTGTCGTACAGGTCGAAGTGGCTGCCGTTGCTGAGTTCCACCCGGCGTTGCGGGACGCGGAGCGTGAAACCGGCGGGGTCGTCGATCTCGCGGTAGACCTTCCGTGATCCCATGATGGGACCCGTGGTCACCTGGTGCTCGTCAGCGGTGGAGCTCGCGGCGCGGCTGTCCATAGCCGTCATGGCATGCCTCCCTACGTCGGAATTACCCGAACAGGTTCTGCGGTCGGCGACACCGTTGAGCCGCCCTCTCAGCCCGCCATGGCGCGAGCTCCCGCGTTGCGTATTCACATATGCGCACGTCGGGGATGGGATGAACGACGTGCGTGCGCCCCGGAGGGGGCGCTGGCCGTGTGGCCTCGCACACCATACACAGAGGTCCCCGGGCAGTGTCCAGCCGCCCCCAGGTCAGAAAAGTGTGTCGGACCCGTCATCCCCCGCGGCGGGCACGGGGGCCAGGAGCTGGGGGCCGTTGTTCTTGATGCTGTTCACGTCGGTGGAGACCTCGTCGAACACGAGCCGCTGGGCCGGTGTCCCAGCCATGGCGTGGGCCAGATCGTCCGCGCCGGAGTCGGGGTCCAGCCAGGTCGCCCAGTCGTCCCGGGACAGGATGACGGGCATGCGCTCGTGGATGTGGGCGAGTTCGGGCGCGGCCTCGGTGGTGATGACCGCGCAGCTCCACAGCCAGGCGGCGGGGTCGTTCTCGTCGACCTCCGGATCGCGCCAGCGCTCGAAGATCCCGGCCATGGCCAGCGGTTCGTCGTCGCCGTAGTGCACCGCGAACGGCTTCTTCGCGGCCTTGGCCTTGCGCTTGCGGTGCTGGGGGTCGGTCGCGGGCGAGGTGCTCGGCTCGGCTCGGCCGTCGGCCCCGATGAGCTGCCATTCGTAGTAGGCGTCGGCGGGCACCAGGCACCGGCGGCGGCGGAAGGCCGCGCGGAAGGCGGGTTTGTCGGCGACGGTCTCGCCGCGCGCGTTGATCATCCGGTAGCCGACGTTGCGGTCCTTGGCCCAGGAGGGGACGAGTCCCCAGCGCAGGGTGCGCAGGTGGCGCGGCCCGGCGGGCTCGTCGGTCTCCCCGCTCCCGCGCGGGGGCGGACCGAGCACGGCGTAGACGGTCCTGCCCGGGGAGACGTTGTAGTCCGGGGACAGGTCGTCCAGCGGAGGCCAGGCCCGGGGGTCGGCCTCCTCCGGGATGGTCTCCTCGGGGAGGTCGAAGGCGAGCCGGAGCTGCTGCTGGTTCCGAGACTGGGCATAGCGACCGCACATGTGTCCGATCCTAGGGCGTTCTCGGCTCCTTCCCGAGCCCGTCCACCCAGTCAACGTGTTCGTGCATGTCACGCCTCCGCCGCAGCGCCGTCTCCCGGGTCCGCCACGCCTGGACGAGGCCGGCCAGGACGGCCAGCGCGCCCAGCGGGCCGAGGATCCAGGGCGCCCAGGTGTCGAGGACGGTGAGCAGGAAGGCGCGGACGCGGGCCTGTTCGGCGAGGGCGACCACCTGCCCCTCGGACAGGGTCAGCTCGGCCGACAGCAACCCGACCTCACCGCCTCCGCCGCGCGGGCGCAGGGTCTCGGACCGGGTCTCCTGGGCGTTGACGACCAGACCGCTCACGGGCTCGACCCAGTAGACGCGGGTGATCTCCACCCACCGCGCGGCGGTGACCGTGCCCTCCGCGCCGGGGGTGAACAGGGCCGCGGGCACCGACCGGGCCGAGCCGGGGACCTGGGTCGACTCGACGGTCTGGGTGTAGAGTCGGGCCGTCACCCCGGCCACCTGGCCCTCGGTCTGGAACTCCAGGCGCGGCGCCGAGCGCACTTCGGCGTCGTAGTGGGTGACGTCCTCGGCCGGGGCGCCCGCGGGCCAGTGGAACACGAGCCCCGCCTGCCGGACCGCCCGGTCTCCGTTGACGTGCTCGCCGCAGCAGTTGACGGCGCGGCCGGTCACGCGGTCGACGATGACGCGGCGGCTCCAGTGGTCGATCATCCGCTCCGGGGTGGACACGTCCACGGACATCTCCCAGGCCGACCAGTCACCGCCGTGCGGGGCCGCGTCCACCCTGACGACCCGCCGGAGTTCGACGCCCTGACGCAGGGACCACGTGGACGCGTCGAGGTAGGCGGCGTCCTCGTCGACCATCCTGAGCTCGAACTCGGCCGAGGCGGGCAGGAGCGCCACCCGGTCGTGGACGTAGAGGGGCAGCAGGGCGGCCAGGGTCAGCAGGAAGGCCCCCACGGCCACCAGGAGGGTGCCTCGGTGGATCGGGCGGTCGTCGGTTCCCGCGGAGCCGCCCACGCCGACCTTGGTCAGTGCGCTCATGTGCGGGCCTCCTCGACGTCGGAGTCCGGTGCGGGCGCGGACTCACGGCCGTGGCCGTTCCCGTTCCCGTCGGCCGCCGCCCCAGCCGGGTGGTCGGGTTCGCCGAAGGGCGCCGTGCGGAGCCGTTCGGCGGCCCGGGCCCGGGGGGCCGCCCCGGGGTCCGGGGAGTCGTCCCCGCGCTGGCCGAGGGCGAGGACGAGCCTGGCCAGGGCGGGCAGGCACAGCGCTTGGGCGGCCCAGCCGCGCAACGCTCCCCCGAACACCTCGGTGACGTCGTGGAAGGGCATGTACAGGGCGAGGTGGGTACCGACCGCCATGGCCAGACCCGCCAGCGCCAGCGCGACCGCGACCGGCCACGGCCCGGCCAGGTGGGGCAGGGTCCGCCCGCCCAGCGACGGCCGCCCCGGCCGGGCGTGGCGCAGCCCCTTGGGTGCCTGGCGGCCGAGCCACCAGACGCACAGCAGGATCACGGCGACGACGGCGGCTCCCGCGGCACCCGCGACCCACACGCCGTAGGCCAGGCCGAGGGGCAGGACCGCCCACCGGTTCAGCCAGCCGGGTCCGGCGGCGGGCAGCGCGCGCCCGGAGCGGCCCGTGGACCCGGCCGCGCGGGCGAACGCCGGCGCGAGGGCCGTGGGGACGAGGCGTCGCGGCCACAGCGCCAGGACCACCAGGAGCCCGGCCAGCCCGGCGCCCGCCGCGAGCGCGGACCGGTAGGCGGTGTCGGGCGCGTAGGTGAGCGTGACGGTGCCCTCGCTCCCGGCGGGGAGCACCCAGGCCTGCTTCCAGCCCTCCAGCCGGACCGGTTCCAGCGCCCCCTCGGCGCCGGACAGGGTCGCCTCCCAGCCCTCGTTGAAGTTCTCGTTCACGACGAGCAGGCTCTCCTCGTCGACGGCGACGTCGAAGCGGCGTTCGTCCGGTCCCCAGGCGTGGACCTCCTCGACCTCGGCCGTCTCCACGGGAACGCGGTCGGCGAGGGAGGTCTCGGTCTCGACGAGGGCGGAGCGGACGTCGTACCGGTTACCGGGGTCGACGATGATCCGGTTCTCGCCCTCCGTCAGGTCCAGGTCGGTGCAGCTCTCGTAGCGCAGCGGGCGTCCGGTGAGCTGGTCGGCGAGCGTGCCGTCGGAGATCCGGGTCTCCACGCGCAGGCCGTTGACCCGCAGTGTGGGCCCCAGGCCGCAGGCGGTCGCGGCGTCGCCCTCGGGAAGCGGCTCCACCGGGTCGACGCCGGGCAGGGTGATGGTGCCGATCTCCAGGTCCTGGCCCTCGGGGCGCTCGAAGGTGACGCGCACGGAGTCGGCCGTCAGCTCCGCGAAGTCCACGCGGCCGCTGCCGTCGAGCCACCCCTCGCGGATGGTGTCGCCGCCCTCGACGGTGACCCGGATGGGCCGGAGCACGCTGTCGGCCCGGGGGAAGGCGACCTCCAGGTGGTCCAGTTCGGTCGGCTCGCCGAACTCGATGTCGAGCCAGGGGTGCTTCTCCTCCGGGTCGGGGTACCAGACGGTGGACTCGTCGTCGTCGAGCGCGCCCCGGCCCATCGCGGCGGGGTGCTCGACGGCGGTGGAGGAGGCGGTCACGCGGGGGTACGGGCTCGCCCGGTTGGCGGCGTTCTCCGCCTCGCGGGGGTCGGTGAGCACGACCTCGCCGGACACCCGGTGCGCGCTCTCCGCCGAGTCGGCGGAGAGCGCGAAGGTGCGGTCCAGACGGCTGGCGTCCTCGCCCTGGACCTCCAGGCGGGAGTTGCACACCCACACGTGGGAGCCCTCCACGCACCCCGGAGCGGTGCCGGTGGAGCCGGTGAACAGCAGGGTGTCGGCGTCGGCGGGGCCGGGGACGCGCAGGGTGCGGGTGGCCTCCAGCCCCGGCAGGGACAGGGAGGTGATGCCCACTCGGGTGCCGAAGCGGTACTCCGGCTCCCAGGCCAGCTCGTCGACGCGCACGCGCAGGGTGGAGGTCGGGCCGGGCGGGGCCATGAGCTCCTGGGGTTCGTCGGTCTGCGCGACCGGCGCCTCCGTCTCGCCGTTGTCGGTGATCACGGTGACGCGGGAGGGCGGCGGCTCGCCGGGCAGCTGGTCGAAGGCGATGGTGAGGCCGTCGACGTCGCGGGGCTCGGCGAACTCCACCTCCAACCACTGGCCGAGCGCGCCGGTGAAGGCGCTCGAACGCCAGCCGGTGGTGAGGTCGTCGTCGAGGGCGGCGTGCGGCGCGTGGCCGGGGTCGCGGTCGGAGCCGCGCGCCCCGGCGCCGCTCTCGGAGGAGGAGGCGCTGACCGATGCGACGCCCAGGTCCTCGGCGTGGGCGACGTAGGGTTCCCACGCCGGGTCGAGGACGTCGGGGGCGGGGACGTCCCTCTCGAGCTCCTCGTCCTCGGTCAGGGTGGCCGAGACGTTGCGGCGCACGTCCGGGTGGACGACCTCGCGGCGGCGCGCGGAGTCGGTGACGACCGTGTCCTCGGGGGCGATCGCGTCCGCGCCCGGGTCGTCGCCGAGCAGGACGGGGCGGTCGTCGTTGACCAGGCCCTGTTCGGCCAGGTGGAGGAGGGACTCAGGGCCCCCGGTGACGCGGATGGCCTCGTCCGCGGGGACGGTGCCGACCGTGGGCGCGGCACCGGCGACCTCGTAGATGGTCAGCGCGGGATAGGGCTGGTCGAACCAGCGCGCGGCGGGCTGGTGGTCGAGGGAGCCGATGACCGGACCGAACTCCGCGGCCTGGGTGATCCCGGGTGAGTCGCCCAGGGCCTGGTGGACACGGGCGGGCCAGCCGCCGTTGTTGCCGGTGCGCTGGAGGTCGTTGCGGACGATGAGGTGGGTGACACCCATGCGGGCGAGGGTGTCGGCGAGTCCGGCCGATCCGCGCCCGGAGGAGACGCGCTGGTCGATCTCGTGGGTGAGGCGGGAGACACCCGCCGAGCCCCACGGGATGATCTGGTGGTTGGTCCAGGCACCGGTGAGCAGCGGCTGCATGGGTTCGTCGAGGGGGCGGCCCCACTCGTACTCGCCCCGGGCCGAACCGGGCAGGGCCATGGTCATGCCGCGCTCGTCGGCGCGTTCGTTGAGCCAGTCGGTGGCCTCGCGCCAGTGTTCGGGGAGCGATTCGTAGCCGCCGTGGGGGGCGATGCCGACGGTGCCGATCGGCAGGGGGGGGGGC
>NZ_ANBC01000010.1 GCF_000341125.1 Nocardiopsis lucentensis DSM 44048
CGCGCGGGGTGCGGCGACGGCGCCCCGGCGTTCGGCCCGGTCCCGGGCCACGACCACGGGCAGGTGGGCCAGGCCGAGGACGAGCGGCAGCCGGATCAGGGCGTCGAACTTGTGCACGTTGCGGAAGGGCGCCAGGGCACCGTCGAGCAGGTCGCGCATGAGGGGGGCGAAGGGGCCGGTGAGGTCCCCGGTGAAGCCCGCGACGATGATCGCCGTGCCGGTGAGGACGCAGGCGATGAGGAAGAGGCGTTCGGGAGTGCGCCGGTTGATCAGCCCGGCCAGGCCGAGCCCGGCGACCAGGGCGGTGAGGGCGATGAGCCACGGGGTGGTGGACAGCGCCGCGCCCGAGGGCAGCGCGGTGTTGCCCTGGTCGGGGAGGAAGCCCATCCAGTTGGAGGTGCCGCGCACCGCGTTGAGCAGGGATGTCACACCCGTGGTGACGGTCGCGTCCTCGGTGTAGGGCATGAACGAGAACACGTACCGCGACATGAGCACGAGCGGCACGACGTACCAGAACGAGGCGAGGACGAGCGCGCCCGTCCACCACGCCATGAGCCGCCGCTTGCGGGGGCCGTTGGCCCGGGTGAGCAGGTAGAGGCCGGGCACCACGAGGACGGCCAGTTCCGAGGCGGCGTTGGTGCCGCCGCACATCAGGAAGGCGAGTCCGGACAGCAGGGCCGCGCGGGCCGGGGAGAGCCCGCCCCGGGCGCCGAGCACCAGCGGCAGCAGGATCCACGGCATGAGCAGCATGGGCTGGAGCTCGGCCGAGTTGTAGGAGAGCAGGGTCAGCACGCGCGGGGCCAGCGCGTAGGCGACCCCGGCGAGGATGCGCGTGTTGACCGTGCCCAGGCCGAGCGCCCCGGCGACCTTGTAGACGCCGGTGAAGGCGGCGATGAGCAGGACCGCCATCCACAGCCGCTGGGTGATCCAGTCGGGTGTGCCCAGGGTGTCGAAGAGCAGGTGGAAGGGGCCGTTGGGGAACAGGTACCCGTAGGCCTGGTTCTGGATCTGCCCGAAGTAGGCGGCGTCCCACAGGTGCAGGGCGCGCTCCAGGAACCCCCGCGGGTTGGCCGTCAGGTCGAGCTTGGTGTCGCTGACGATCCTGCCTGGGTCGATGCTGGCCGCCAGTGCGCCCAAGAGCAGACACACCGTGAGGACCTTGAGCCGCGAGAGCAGCGTGTGGTCCAGCGATCCGCCGGGGGCGGACGGTGCTCTGGAATCCTCCGGTTCGCGCCTGGCGGTGGATTCCGCCGAAGTCAATTCCCCGCCTTCTCCCCCGTCGCGGTGTCGGTCCCGTCCTCCGCCTCGGCCAGGCCGAGTTCGGCGGCGACGAGACGGGTCATCCGTGCGCCGCTGGCCGCCCAGGTGAACTGTGCGGCCCACACGCGGCAGGCCCGGCTGACCTCCTCGGCGCGGTGGGGGTCGGACAGCTCCTTGAGCGCCCGGGACACCACGTCGGTCAGTTCCTCGCCTTCGCGCACCAACCAGCCGGTCTCACCGTCGCGGACCGAATCGCGAAGTCCGTCCACATCGTAGGCCACGGTGGGGATCCCGAGCCTGGCCGCCTCGATGACGGTCAGGCCCCAGCCCTCGAACCGGGAGGCGGTGACGTGCAGGTCGCAGGCGGCCAGGACGGCGTTCTTGTCGGCTTCGGGGAGGAATCCGTGCAGGTGGACGCGGTCGTGGAGGCCGTCGCGTTCGACCTGCTCGGCGAGGTGTTCGCCCTCGGGGCCGCGGCCGATGATGTGCACGCTCAGGCCCGGGTACCGGTCACGGAGGTCGGTGGCCAGGTCGACCACGCGGGAGACGCGTTTTTGGACGACGAGGCGGCCCAGACTCACGACCGCCGGGCGGGAGGGATCGTGCGCGGGCGTCCGCCCGGTCTCGCGCGGTTCCTCCGGAGCGGGGAGACCACCGTTGTGGACGATCTCGATCGGCGCGCGCCAGCCGAGTTTGTCGCGCATGGCGGTGCGGGAGGACTCGGAGACGGTCACGGTGGTGCAGTTCCGGTAGACGCGGGAGGCGACGGCGGACTCCACGAAGCGCCCGAACCAGGCGAGCGGCGCCGGGAAATAGGCGTTGAACTGGAGGTCGTGGACGTGGTGGACCACGCTGACCACCCTGGTGCGGCGGCGCAGGACGAGGCGGGAGAGGAAGGGGATGCCGTTCATGCAGTCGAAGGCGAGGTGGTACTCGCGCCGCCACAGGGCCAGCCAGGCCATGACGCGCGGGTAGACGGTGAAACGGCCGCCCATCCGGCGGATGACGATGCCGTCGCGGGTCTCCACGCGCGCCTGGTGGGGTTCGCGGCTGGTGAGGAAGGTGACGATGGCGCCGCGTTCGGCCAGGTGGCGGCTGATCCGCCAGGCGTACTCCTCCGCGCCGCCCGCGGTGGACTGCCACGGGTCGCGCCAGTTGACCATCACCAGCCGCACGCCGTCCAGACGCGGACCGAGGTCGGCCTCCGTGGGAGCCTCCGTCGGGGCGGGGTCGGCCGGGGTGCGGGCGCGGCCCCCCGCGGTGACGTCGGCCTCCTGGTCGGGGGTGGGGAGGATCGGCTTGGGCACGCCGGGTCCGACCCTGTGGTGGACCTTCTCGATGACCACACGCTCTCCTTCCGCGCGGTGTCCGGCTGGAACCCGCATCGATCACGTTCCGTGTCGAATCGAGCCCAAGGAGCGATCACGGGAGGCAAGCGCGGAGCGCACGCCGAGCAAGCCCGTCGACCGGACGTCTGGTGGGGCGGCCGGGCGCGTCCCGGCCGTGGAGGGTGGAGGGCGGGACACCCCGCGTTGAACGGGGCGCCCCGGTCCTCTCCGACGGCGACGGTCTAGCGGTCGCCGTAGTTGTAGAGGGTTTCGTTCACCGGTTCCGCGGTCGCGGTCGACTCGGTGGTGAGGTTGGTGGCCACCGCGGTGACCCCTCCCGCCAGAGCCGCGCCGATCACGCAGGCGGCGATTACCTTGATCACTTGGGGATCTCCTTCCGCGCGTCCGGCCTCGCTCTGAAACCGAAACGCTGGAGAACGAGACTAGAACCTGATCTAGCTACAGACCAGACGATTGCCCCAACTGTAACTAACCCCCCGGTAACTTCCAACCCCGTTCCGCTAGCTTTATCCGCCTTTACGTGCTGATCGTCCACGCGGAAAAGGGACATGTCGGGTCCTTCGACCACGGCGGACACCCCGGGAGCACGCAACAAGAACTCGTTATCAATCGGCGCGGAGGCCACCACGTACCGCACGCCGAGACCTCCGAGGAGCCCGGTCAACTCCTCCGGGTCGCCGATCCCCGGCAGCCCCGTGGCCGGGTCCATGTCCAGGGCCCGACCGACCTCACGCGCACGGGTGTCCTCTCCCGTGACCACGACCGTCCCGCCGTCCGGGGTCCCGATCCGCAGGTCGTCGTTCCACAGGGTGCGCCGGTCGAAGAGCTTGGTCGCCGGGTCGAGCACGACCACCGGCTCCCCCGACCAGTCCAGCCCCCGGTAGGCGCTCCAGGGCAGGACGAGGACCGCCCCCGGCCGGTCGTCGGCGGCCACCGCGTCCCGGGCCTCGATCCACGCCCGGGGGTAGTCCACGGGGACCAGTCGGCCCCCCGCTCCCCACACCAGACCCGGCAGGACCACGAGTGGCAGGAACGCCGCGAACACCGCCGCCCCCAGCC
>NZ_ANBC01000011.1 GCF_000341125.1 Nocardiopsis lucentensis DSM 44048
GAGCGGGGCGACGTAGAGCTGACCGTCCCGCAGCGGCCCGAAGCCCGGCCAGAACCCGATCAGCCAGGACAGCGCCGCCCACCCCGCTTCGGTGGCCCCGAGCAGCGCGATCCCGAAACCCACTCCGGCCGCCACCGACAACCCGAACCCGAACTCCGGTCGCTCCCGGCGCAGCCACCACACCCACCCCGCGAGCGCCACCAGGCACAGCACCAGCCGCAGGGTCGCCGTCACCGGTTCCCCGTAGCCCGCCGGAACGGCCCCGGAGTTCCACACACCACCCAGGAGGAACAGGGAGCCCAGCACACCGAACGGGGTGTCCGGGCGCGCGGCGAAGGCCGCCACCCCCGCCGGATCGGTCCTCGTGCCGCCGGCCAGGGACGGCAACAGCCACGGCAGAGACACCAGGAGCAGGGCCGAGAGCAAAAGGAGCGGACCGGTCACCGCCGCGCGCCCACGCGGGAACAGCGCCACGGGACCGGCGGTGAGCGCGGTCAGCACCACGGAGGAGAACCCGCCCACCGCGGCGGGCACGAGGGCGCGGACGAGCCCCGCGAACCCCGCAGCCGTCCCTGTCGACCCCAGACGGACCACGGCGCCCACCACCCACGGCAGTCCCGCGTAACCCAGGAGCATCGCCCACTGGCCGAGCAGCAATCGCTCAGCGACGAACGGGTTCCACACGTAGGCGATCCCGGAGGCCACCGCGGCCACGCGCCCGGCTCCGCTCCCCGGACGCGGCAGCAGCCGGGCCGCGCCCGCGCCGCCCACGGTGAACACGCACAGCAGCGCCGCCGCCTGTACCAGGTCCCCGGGGACGAGCGCGGACAGCGCCGCCACCACGGCGTCGCTGGGGATCGCGCGGGGGAAGCCGTCGGCTCCGCGCAGAACCGTCGCCAGGGACGGCTCCGGAACGAACACCATGTCGTACCGGAGCACATAGCCGCGTCCCAGGGCCGGCCCCAGGGCCAGGACACCGGCGAGGAGGCCCACCGCCCACGGCAGCGCCCGGTCGAGTCGGCGCACCGGCCTCACCCGTCCCCCAGGAGGGCGGAGGCGGAGTACCCGCCCTCCACGTAGTCGCGGTGGGCGCGGACCACGACCTCGTACGGGCCGCTCACGGTCGCCTCCCAACGGGGCTCCGACCCCGTCGGCCCCTGGGGGTGCCATCCCTCGCCGCTGCCCGGTCCCCTGTCGTCGACCGGCCCGCACTCCGCCCCTTCAGGCGGGCGCGGGGCGGTCGGCCCCGGGGTCGGCGTGGGCGTCGGCGGTGGGGGCGGCTCAGGGGACGGCGGGGGCGGGGGAGGTTCGGGGGAGGGCGGGGGCGGCGGAGGCGGGGGCGGCGCGGGGGACGGCCCGGCCGGCGACGGGTCCTCGTCCGGTGACCTCCGGGGTTCGTCGTCCCCGTGGCCGGGGGACGGCCCCCCGTCACGCGTGTCCGCGGGCGCCCGGGAGTCGTCGCTCGGCGAGCACGCCAGCGCGCGCAGCCACACCTCGTAGTGCGTGGCCCCCTCGACCGCGTCCCACAGCACCGTCGCGCCACCGTCGACCACGCGCACACCGGTGGGGGCGGGGGGCGGGTCGGGGTCCCAGACCAAGCTCAGCGGCGCGGAACGCTCCCCCTCGTCCCGGCCCTTGTACTGGCGCACGACGAACTCGTACCGGGCCCCGCTCAGCAGTGCCCCGACCAGCACCGACCGACGGTCGCCGTCCGCCTCCACATCGGTGGGCAGCACCACCGCCTCGTCGGGGTCCGGTCCCAGCCTGCGCTGGACCACCCGGTAGTCGGTCGCGCCGGGAACCGCGTCCCAGCTCAGGACCAGGCCGTCCGCCGATTCCTCGGCGTCGGGTTCGGGGGCGGCGCGCGGACCGGTGGCCACGGTCGGCAGGGGGCGCGGGAAGTCCCGGCCCACCCCGAGCGGTTCGGCGAGCGCGTCGGCGAAGGCCGCGGCGATCCGCAGTTCGCCGCGGGCGTTGGGGTGCGTCTCGTCCCAGTTGTCGCGGGAGGGCACGTAGTCGGCGGCGACCCGGGCCACGACCACGGGAGAGGTCTGCGAGGTCAACTGCTCGGCGAGGTCGACCACGCCCATGTTGAACCGGCGGATCTCCTCGTTGATCCGCGCGTCGTCCCCGGTGCCCTCGACCGGGGGAAGCTCCCCGATGACGAACCGGACCTCCGCGAGCGCCACGCGGACGGTCGAGACGGTCTCGCCGACCCCCGCCAGGGCGTGGTCGGCCCCTCCCCCGGCCAGGATGTCCTCCAGCCCGGCCAGGAGCAGCAGGTACTGGGGTTCGTGTTCGGCCGCCACCAGGGCGACGTCGTCGGCGAGGTCGCGGGCGGTGGTCCCCCAGCGGGCGGCGTGGTCGGTGTCGAAGTCGGCGTCGGCGTAGGCGTGGTCGAACTCGCCCTCCGCGAGGCCGTACACGTCGTCGTAGGGTCCGACGAAGTCAGCGTCGACACCGGACTCGCCCAGGTGGCGCCACAGACGGTAGCGCCACGTGTAGTCGCCGCTGCTGCCCTGGGTCAGGGAGCCGCCCACCACCATGAGCCGGAGCCGGCCGTCCGGCGGCCCGGGGACGTCCACGGCCCCCTCCCGACCGCCCTGGACGGCACTGGTTCCGCCGGAGCCGGTCTGGACGAGCAGGAGGGTGACCGCCATCGCGGAGAGCATGATGCCGAGCAGCCCGAGGGGGCCGGGTTCGAACCGCGTGGGTCCGGTGCGCCGCCGCGCGGAGAGAAAACGGTCGAATCGATACAAGACCGCCGCGGCGCGGTCGGCCAGGGCCCGCCACCGGTCCGCGGCGCCGCTCCGGGCCGGCTCGGGGGCC
>NZ_ANBC01000012.1 GCF_000341125.1 Nocardiopsis lucentensis DSM 44048
CGCGCCGCCCTCCGCGGCGGCGTCGGCGTCGCCCCCGGTCTCGGAAACGTCCTTCTCGGGCTCGTCTGGGTCCCGCACCGTGCCCCATTCCTCGGTGTGACGTCGCGCGGGCGGACCCGGAACCGGTTCTCACCCGTCACGGACGGTTCCCCCGTTCACGGCCGATCACACGAGGGCAGGGGGCTCACCAACAGGGTAGTACGACGGGCCCGAGCGGTACCGCGTGGCCGAGCCACCGTGACGAGCAGACTAGAACTTGTTATACATTGCAGACCGGTCCGCACCGCCGTCCCGACCGAAGGGATCCACCGTGATCGGACTCCTGGTCGCGCTGACCTCCGCCATGGTCTACACCGTCGGCCTCACCGTCGAACAGCGCGCCCTGCACGGGTCGGAGTCGATCTCCGTCCACCGACCGCTCCACCTGGCGCGGATCCTGCTGGGCAACCCGCGCTGGGTGCTCGGCTGCGCGTTCGCCGCCCTGGGCAGCGTCGGCCTCATCGTCTCCCTGGGCCTGGCCCCGGTGTCGGTCGCCCAGCCCGCCTTCGCGGCGGGCGTGGCGGCCACGCTCCTCGTCGCGACCCTGGTCATGGGCGAACGCGTCACCCGCGGCGAGTACGTGGCGCTCGGCCTCATGCCGGTGGCCCTCGGCCTGCTCACCCTGTCCACCACCGACGGCGGCGAGACGGGGACCTCCGCGAACACCCCCGTCCTGGTCACCGTCAGCCTGGTGACGGTGGTCGCCTGCGTGGCGGTGATGGGCGCCGCCGGGCGCGGGGGCCGGTACGTGTCGGCCGCCGCGATGGGCGCGGCGGCGGGACTGGCCCAGGGCAGCGCTGGGCTCCAGGGCAAGGGGCTCGGCGGACTGCTGGCGGAGCACGGGGTGGCCGCGGCCGTCCTGCCCGCGCTGACCTCGCCCTACCCGTATCTGTACGCGCTGGGCTGGGCGGTGGGGATCGTGCTGTTCCAGACGTCGTTGCAGCGCTCGCGCGCCTCGATCACCGCCCCGGTGTCGAACGTGGTGGGCAACGTGTTCATGGTGGTGGCCGGAACCATCCTGTTCGGCGAGAGCCTGCCCGAGGACCCGGTCCTGTTCGCCCTGCGCGTCGGCGGGTTCGCGCTGACCCTGGTCGTGGTGGTCCTGGTACGCGGGAACGTGGCCAGCGCCGAGGCCGACACCAGCCGCCGCCGGGCCGCCGCGGTGGACGGCGCCCGC
>NZ_ANBC01000013.1 GCF_000341125.1 Nocardiopsis lucentensis DSM 44048
AAGACGAGGATGAAGAATCCCTGCCTCGAGGGCGCACGAACCCCGGCCGAAGCGCGGCGGCGGGCCCAGGGAAAACACCGCCGGGCCGCGCCCCCGCGCGGCCCGGAAACCGTGATCAGGCCGTGACGGCCACGGCCTCGCGCAGACCGGGGGCGGCGACGTCGGCCCACGCGCGCACCACGCCGCCGGGCCGGTCGGTCTCGTCCGTGGACAGGACCAGGCCGGGCTCGGCCACCCAGGCGCCCAGGTCGGCGAGGAGGATGCGCAGGTCCTCCTCGATCCCACGGCTGTTGCGCAGGTCCTCCACGACCGCCAGCGGCACCGCGACGGTGTGGCCCAGCCCCAGTTCGGGCAGGCGGTCCAGGAAGACCTTGAGCAGGCCGGTGTAGGTGCCGTGCACCTGCGGGGAGGCGACGAGCAGCACGTCGCTCTCACGCACCCGCTCCAGGGCGGCGTCGACCGAGGACGCGGACTCGGTGAGCAGGTCGGGCCCGATCTCCGCCAGGTCGACGACGGCGGGCTGGGCGTCGACCCCCACGCGGGCGGCGATCTCGGCGGCCGCGTCCAGGGCGGCGGCGCGGACGGAGGAACGGGTCTGCGGGGCGGCGACGAGCACGGTGAAGCGGGTCATGCGGAACTCCTGGGTTCGGTCAGAGCCAGCCGGGATCGACCGGAGGAAGCGTCAGAGGCGGTGTTCGTTGGGTGACACCGGAGGAGACGTCGTTCCCCTACCGACACCAGGCGCGGACGCCGTCGTCCGGGACTCGGTGCGCGGGCCTGGCAGGGGTGCTCGTCGGGCCGGGAAGCGGCCCGGAACCCAGTGACTGGGAGAGCTGAGTGTCCGGTGTCTGCGAGGGCACGGAGGGCACGGGGTACACCCGTGGCGCGGGGCGCGCGGGCCCCGCAAGGCGCTAGCTACGACAGAGCGCGCTCGCCTGCTGTCGGAGATCGACGTGCAGGCGCTGGACAAGCAGCTCACCGGCGGACATGCCCCCATGATGCGGCTCGCCGACCGCTATCGTCAATGCGTGTCGTCCCCCCGGTCACGGCCGGACCATCCCGGGAACCGGCGTCCACGTCGTGGACAAAGCGTCCCACGGGTCAGGATTTCCCAGCTCCGCAGGGGGTCCCGCACCCTGGGAACAAAGGTCGGACCCCGCGCCCGGACCCGCCGGAACCCCGGTGTAATTTGCGACACACAGGCCGCACCCCGCCCTTCCCGAGACCCAGAGAGAGCCCGAACATGGTGCACACTCCCGTCACGCTCACCCACGCCCGGGTCGTCACACCCAACGGTGTCCACGACGGCTGGCTGCGGGTCGAGGACGGCCGCGTCGCCGAACTCGGCGCCGGCGCGCCGCCTCCCGGCCGGACCCACGACGTCGGCGGGGGCTGGGTGGTCCCAGGCCTGGTCGACACGCACATCCACGGCGGAGCCGGGCACGCCTTCCCCGACGCCGATCCGGAGGGCGCGCGCGAGATCGTCGCGTTCAACCGGGCGCGCGGCGTGACGTCGTTGGTGGGCGGGCTGGTCGCGGCCTCTCCGGAGGACACCGTCCGGCAGGTGTCGGCGCTGGCCGAGCTGTGCGAGGAGGGGGAACTGGCGGGGATCTACCTGGAGGGGCCGTTCATCGCGCGTTCCAAGTGCGGGGCGCACGACCCCGAGCTGCTGCGCGACCCGGACACCGCCGAGTTCGACCGCTGGCTCCGGGCCGGACGGGGCCATGTCCGCATGATCACGGTCGCCCCCGAACTGCCGGGCGCGCTGGACCTGATCCGCGCCGCCGCGTCCTCCGGCGTGGTGGCCGCGGTGGGGCACACCGAGGCCTCCTACGAGCAGACCCTCGCCGCCTTCGACGCGGGCGCCACCGTCGCCACCCACCTGTACAACGCGATGCGTCCGCTGAACCACCGCGACCCGGGGCCGATCGCCGCGGCCCTGCGCGACGAGCGGGTGACGGTCGAACTCATCACGGACAACGTGCACGTCCATCCGGGCGCCGCGCGGCTGGTGTTCGCCTCGGCCGGCGCCGAGCGGGTGTCGCTGGTGACGGACGCGATGTCGGCGACCGGTCTGGGCGACGGTGAGTACACCCTGGGCGAGCTGCGCGTCCGGGTCAGCGGGGGCGAGGCCCGGCTGGTGGAGACCGGCGCGATCGCCTCCAGCACGATCGTGCTCCCCCAGGCGGTGCGCAACGCGGTGTCCGACATCGGGGTGGACGTGCCCGAGGCGGTGCGGTCGGCCTCCTCGGTTCCCGCCGCGGCGCTGGGGCTGGAGGGCGCGGGCCGGATCTCCGTCGGCGCCCGCGCCGACCTCGTGGTCCTGTCCGAGGACCTCTCCGTCGAGCGAGTCATGCACCGGGGCGGGTGGACGGCCGACGGCGTGTCGTAGGTGCGGTACGTACTAGTAACTTTACTCTGAGCGACAATGGGTCAGGGCATCGAGGAGCAACGCTCGACACGAAAGGATCCGCTATGGCCCAGTCGAGACGGGCACACGACCAAGAAGCGTCCCACGTGCCCACCGAGGAACGCGAACACCTGGAGAAACTCGCCGCGGAGCTGTCGCGCTACGACGTCACCACCGACGTGGCCGACGACCCCTCACCCAGGCTGAGGGTCGGCAATCCCGCGTCGGCCCACGCGGTGGAGGACGTGGTCTGCGAGCGCCGGGAGCACGGACACGCTTTCCTGGCGTCGTTCGGGGTGTACCTGGGCAGCAGCGGGAGCCTGGGCGTCACGGCGCACAAGGTCGCCTGGCTGGTGGGGGCCACCGAGGCCTGAGCCACCGGACGGACGGGGGGCGGTACCGGCCGGTACCGCCCCCCGTCCGTCTCCCCGTGGACCGCGCCGGACCGGGGACGCTTCGGCGGGCGCCGAAACGTCCCCACCCTAAACTCGCGGCATGACCCCACCGCTCCACGTCCGCGACCACGCGGGGATACGCGCGATCCTGGACGATCCGCGCTTCGCCGTGCCGCCGCCCCCCGAGGGCGGAAGCCCCCTGGACTGGCTGCGGCGGACCACCGTCCGGTTCTGCGAGGGAACCGACCACGACCGCCGCCGCGCGGTCGCCGAGGATCTGCTCCGCGGACTCGACCCCTCCCTCCTACGCGAGCGGGCCGCCGTCAGGACCCGCGAGGTATCCGCCGAGGCGGCGCCGTTCGTCCCCGTCGAGGTCCTCGCCCTCCACCTGGGCGTCTCCCCGGGCGCCCTCGCCCGGCTCGTCCCGGCCACGCGCGCGGTGGCCGCCGCCTACCAGCCCGGCGCCCCCGCCGAACACCTGGCTCCGGCCGACGAGGGCGTGCGGACCCTGGTCGGTCTGCTGCCCGACGGCGGACCCGAGGAGGCCGCGCAGCGCATCGCCCTCCTGACACAGTCCTGCGACAGCACCGCCGGGCTGATCCGCGGCGCCCTCGCCGTGGTCGACGAGTTCGGCCTCTCCATCCCCGGTGACCTGGGGGCTGAGGACCTCGTGGCCGAGGCCCTGCGCCTCACGTCCCCGGTCCGGGAGACGCGCCGCCGAGCCCTGGACGGTGCCGTCCTCGCCGGTCGCCCCGTGCCGCCCGGCACCGACCTCGTGCTCGACTTCGCCACCGCCAACCGAGACCCGCGCGTCTTCCCCGACCCCGACCGCCCCGTTCCGGGACGTCCGGTGTCCGGACACCTCACCTTCGGGCACGGCCGTCGGCCCTGCCCCGGCTCCGCCCACGCCCTGGCGCTGGCCCGCGGCGTGCTCGACGTCCTCCTGGCGGAGGGGGCCCGGTGAACGCCCACGAGGAGTTCCGCGACCTGCACCGCGTCGGCGCGCCCCTGGTGCTGCCCAACGCCTGGGACCACGCCTCGGCCGCCGCGTTGGTCGGCGCCGGGTTCCGCGCGGTCGGGACGACCAGCCTCGGCGTCGCGTCGGCGGCCGGGAAAGCCGACGCGGCGGGCACCGCCCGCGCGGAGACGGTCGCGCTCGCCCGCGGCCTGGCCCGACTGGACGCCCTGGTCAGCGTGGACATCGAGGGCGGGTTCGGCGACGATCCCGAACAGGTCGCCGGGCTCGCGCGCGAACTGGCGGAGACGGGTGTCGTCGGGATCAACATCGAGGACGGCCTACCGGACGGAACCCTCACCGACCCGGAACACCAGTCCGCGGTGATCCGCGCGGTGAAGCGGGCGGCGCCCGAACTGTTCGTCAACGCCCGGACGGACACCCACTGGCTGCCGGGGCCCGTGGGGGAGACGGCCGACCGGGTGGCCGCGTACCAGGAGGCCGGGGCGGACGGGGTGTTCGTCCCCGGCCTGCGCGACCCGGAGCGGATCTGCGCCCTCGTCGACGCGTTGGAGGCGCCGCTCAACATCCTGTACTCCCCCGACGGCCCCTCCCTGCTCGAACTCACCGAACTGGGCGTGCGCCGCGTCAGCTGCGGGTCGCTGCTGTTCCGGGCGGCCCTCCAGGCGACGGT
>NZ_ANBC01000014.1 GCF_000341125.1 Nocardiopsis lucentensis DSM 44048
GAGGCCGACGCCCTCGCCCGCGCCTACACGGGTTCCTGAGCGCCCCGGCGGGCCCGCGGTGCGGCACGATGGTGGTCGTGAGAGGGACGGCCTGTCGGGCGCGCGCCTGGACGGCGCGCACGGTGACCGTGGATCGGTTGCCGTGAACGGAGGTCCCGGAACGCCCGCGGGACGTCCCACCCGAGGAAGAAGCCCCGCGAGGACCGCATTCGCGGCAGGCGCCCCCACCAACGCCCCCACGCAGGAGTCTCCATGGCATCCCCCGGCCCCGCCGCTCCGTCGAAGAAACCGGTTCCCCGCGACAGCGGGCCGGTGCTCATCCGCCAGGTACGCCAGACGGCACTGCCCGTCGCCGCGGCGGTCGCCGTGGGGATCGGCTCCGCCGCCGCGACGACCGGTGTACTGGCACGCGAGGACCGGCCCCGGGAGATATCCGGGACGTCGGCCGCCATCAGCTACCGCAAGCCCGGGTCGACCGCGCGGGACTGGGTGACCTACGCCGACCACGTCATCCTGGCCCGGGTCGTGAGCGAGAGGACGGTCCCGCCCCCGCACGAGGATCCCGAACCCGGTGTGGGCGTCGGCCGGAACGTGACCCTGGACGTGCGGCGGGGGCTGTGGTCGGCCGACGACCCGCCCCGCCCGGTGCCCGAGATCTTCGAGTACTCCACCTGGGGATACACCCTCACCGGAGGTCTGGAGAACCACAGGCCCTCGGGGGTCGGGGACCAGCCGCGGCTGGAGGCCGGACACCAGTACGTCATGGCGATCGACTGGGAGGATGAGCGGTGTTCTCCCGGGGACGAGCGCCAGCCGGGAATGTGGCTGGGGTTGGACAACAACTCCGCGGTCCCCGCGGACGACGGTGTCGTGGGCAACGGCGAGCTCGGGGGCCGGGTGACGGACGCGCGGGAGCGCGGCCGTTCCCCCCGGTTCGCGGACGAGGGACCCAACCCGACGGTCCAGGGGCGGATGATGGGCGAGGACGTGGACGCCCTGGCCCGGGAGTTGGCGGCCACCGCACCCGACCCCGCACCGGGCGACCACGACCTGGACCCGGCCCCCTGCGACTGACGGCTGGCCGACCCGCGCTGGACGGAGACGTCCGGGTCCCTGTGCACGGGAAGCCGCCCCTGGCCCGGGGCCTGTGCCATCACCGGCCGCACCGATGAGGACACAGGTCCAAGCGTCATCGGCGTCCAGTGAAACCCCTGCTCACCCTCCAACTCCGCGCTCTAATAGAAGTTCCATTAGACTAGGGTCATGACTACTACGACAGACCCCACCCCCGGCGAGGGCCCGACCGTCACCAAGTCCGTGTCGCTGCACGAGGGGACCGTGGGCGCGATCCTCCACAGAGTCAAGAACCCACGTGGCTTCTCCGCCTACGTGGAGAAAGCCGTACAGCGGCAGATCGAACAGGACATGCTCGGTGAACTGGTGGCCGCGCACGAGGCCGAACACGGGCCGTTGGATCCCGCACGGGTCACAGAAGCAGGAGAGGAGCTGATGGCCGCGCTCCACGGGGACCGCACGGGAGATTCCGAGTGAGCGGGACACTGGTCCTGGACTCCCAGGCCCTGTCTCTGTTCCTCCGGGGGGATGCCCGTACGGCCGAACGCGTCAAGGCCGCCCACAACAAGGGGGTCCGTGTGGTGGTCTCCGCCATCACCACCGCGGAGGCGGACCCGACCGGCGTCCACCCCGCCCGCATGGACTGGGTGCTGTCCCGCCTGATCGTCTTGGACGTGACCCGGGACATCGCCCGGTCAGCCCAGAGGGTGCTGAGAGACTCGGGAATCAGGGGTGGCCACATCCACGCCTTGGACGCCGTGGTCGTGGCGACCGCGTTGTCCGTAACCGGCCCTGTCGCCGTGGCGACCTCCGACCCCGACGACATCACGAAGCTGGCAGGCGGCCGCGTGGGAGTCATCCACGTCTGACCACCCCCGCAAACACGACGAGACGACCCCGCGAGCAAGCGCAGCTTGCGAACAGGGTCGCCTCGAAGACGAGTGGAGGTGGCGGGAATTGAACCCGCGTCCTTCAGTACCGAGCCAGGGCTTCTCCGGGTGCAGTCTGTGCTGCCGTTCTACTCGGCCCCAGCGCTTACACAGACACATCGCTGACGAGCCCAGCCACGAAGATGTCCCATCCGGGCCCCGTGGCCTGATCCGGACGGTAAGTCATCTAGCTGATGCCGGTACCTGGGCCGATGACGAGCTCAGACCGACAGAGTCACTATCGCTTAGGCAGCGAGAGCGAACTCGGAGTGCTTCTTATTGGCACTTGAATTTAAGCGAATGCAGGATTTACGAGGTCACAAACGCAACCCTCGACCCGCTTCCCCTGGAACGACTACCAAAGTCGAAACCGATCACCCCCTGTGGAATTGTCAAAGCCCCCCGTCGCCGGGCGGCCGACACGCGAGCGACGCGCGCTCGACGTGCATCACTCTACCGGTACAACGCCGTGGGCACCAAGTGGATTCCCGGGAGCCGCCCCGGACAGGGAGAAACCCCCGCGGGCGCGGACGCAAGACGGGTCTACGCTGCCCGCGGGGGCGGTCGGCAGGGTCGGGCCGACCTTGGGAACCGACAGAGCCTCCCCCGAGATGAGGTCCTGTCTCCACTGGGCCGCTACCCCCTGTCGCGGCCCCAGTCATAGGGGAAGACGCGAACGACCCTCCGGGGGGTTGCCCGGAGGGTCGTTCGGATGCGAAGCCGCTCAGAAGCCCGGCTGGCCCGTGGTGTCCCCGGCCGTTCCCGAGGCGGTCCCGGTCGGATCGGTCGCGCCGTCGCCGGTCGTACCGGGGACGCCGTTGGTACCGGTCGTACCGGGGATGCCGGTCCCCTCACCCGTGGCACCGGTTCCGTCACCGGTCACACCCGTACCGCCCGCGCCCTCCGTCGGGGTCGGGGTCACCGGCTCGGGCGCGCCGTTGGCCAGGTAGTCGAGGAAGGACACCGTCGAGTTCATCGCGTGGTGTGTCAGCAGAGTCACCTGCGGGTCCACCTCGGCCAGCACCGCGAAGGCCACGTCACCCTGGTAGCCGACGAACCAGTGCAGCGCCGTCCCGTCCTGCTCAGTGCGGGTTGCCTGCCCGTAGACCTCCTCGCCGTACAGGTTCAGGCTCGGCATCCGGGTGGCGACCGCCTGGCGCATCCCCTCCCGGACCACCTCCAGGTCGGCCTCGTCCAGCTCTGAGGGCGCCACCGCCGCGGGGCCCTCCTCGCGGACCAGGCTCGGCGCGTGCCACGTCCCGTCGGCGACGGCCGCGGCGGCGAGTGCCATGGACAGCGGGCTCACCCGCACCCCCTGCTCGCCGTTCATCGCCTGGGCGACGTCGGCCGCGCCGTCACCAATGCTCACCTCGCCGGGGTTGCCGGGCAGCGGCAGCTGCCCG
>NZ_ANBC01000015.1 GCF_000341125.1 Nocardiopsis lucentensis DSM 44048
TGAGCGCCTCCGCCCCGACCTGGTCGCCGAGCTCCGCGAATCCGACGGTGCAGTGCCCCGCCAGGTTGGTGGCCAGGGTCGGGGTCACCGGTGCGACGCTCCCGGAGGGATTGGTGAAGGTCTGCCCGCCGACCTCGGCCTGGAAGCCGCACGGCATCTGCTCGCCCGGAGCGACCGCACCCGACTCCAACGCCGCCAGCGACGAGACGATGGTGAACACACCGCCCGGGACGTAGGAGCCGGTGAGGGCGCCGTCGTCGGTGGTCCCGCCGTTCGCGCTCGCCGCGGCCAGGACGTCACCGCTGGCGACGTCGACGGCGACCAGGTAGCCGTTCCCGGGCATGCCGGACAGAGCGGCCTCGGCGGAGCGCTGCACGGCCGCGTCCAGCGTGGTCCCGATACCGCCGCTGCGGTCACCCTCCCAGGACTCCAGGACGTCGGTGACCTCCCCGTCGGCGTCCAGGGAGACCACCTGGGTGGTGGCCGAACCCGCCAACTCGTTCTGGAAGATGTTCTGCAGGCCGTTCAGCCCGACGGTGTCACCGGCCTGGTAGGGCCCCGCGACGCGTGACGAGACCCGGTGCTCCGCCGTCCCGGCGACCTCGCCCAGCACGGCGGGGGCCACGGACGGCGTCAGGTTGATCTCGACCGCTTCGGCCCCCGCGCCGGGGATCGACCCCACCCGGCCGAGCAGTGCCTGGTCCACGTTGGCGTCGCGCATCAGCACGAGCGGCTGGAACTGCTCGGGCGGAGCGGAGCGCACGCGGTCGAGCAGCGGCTCCGACTCCTCGTCGAGGAGCTCGGCGAGTTCGGTGACGCCCGCCTCGACGTCGTCCATCCGCCCCGGGTACACCCCGAAGGCGGTCACGCTCTCACCGGCGACCAGGGGTTGACCCTCGCGGTCGAGGATCTGACCGCGCGCCTGGATCTCGTAGCTGACCGCGAGCCGCTCCCCGTCCTCCAGTTCGGGGTGGACCACGCTGGGCGACCAGGTGATCCGCCACCCGTCCGGGCCCCACTCCAGCGGCATCCGGCCGGTGTAGTTCCAGGTCGGGTCGCCGATGCCGAGGTCGGCGGTCACGTCGAACTCGGCGGTCGCGGAGTCGCCGTCGCGGTCGATCTGCCCCAGTCCGAACCGCAGGTTCGCCAGGTCCAGCTGATCGTGGACATCGGCCAGGGCGCTCGCCACCTCACCGGTGTCTCCGGTGGTGAACGCGGCGGCCTGCTCGTGGTCCCCGTTCTGCCAGGCCAGCAGGAAGGAGCGAACGGCCACCTCAGGACTGGGGTTGGGCGTGCACGCGGCCAAGGTGAGGGCCATGGCCACGCCGCTTCCGGCGGCCGCGAATCGGCCGAGGAGACGGGGGGACACCGTGTGTGTTCCTTTCGGGCGCCTCATCGACGGCGGCGAAGCGCGCGTTCCATGTCCCGCTTGGCTTCGCGCTCGGCGATGGCGTGGCGCTTGTCGTACTGACGCTTACCGCGCGCCAGGGCGATCTCGATCTTGGCCCGGCCGTCGCTGAAGTACAGGGACAGCGGCACCAGGGTGTATCCGGGCTCCCGGGTCTTTCCGATGAGCCGGGAGATCTGCGCGCGGTGCAGGAGTAGCTTACGGGATCGGCGGGCGGCGTGGTTGGTCCAGGTCCCCTGGGAGTACTCCGGGATGTGGACGTTCTCCAGCCACACCTCCCCGTCGTGGATGTGGGCGAAGCCGTCGACGAGCGACGCCCGCCCCTCCCGGAGCGACTTGACCTCGGTCCCGGTCAGGACCAGGCCCGCCTCGTAGGTCTCGTCGATGTGGTAGTCGTGCCGGGCACGCCGATTCTGCGCGATGGGTTTGCGACCGGTCTCCCGTGCCACAGTGGTTTCCCTTCCATACGGTCGGGGGCACACGGCCCCCTGCTCCCCCGCGTGCCCCCCTTCCGACGACCGTCGGATCAGATCTTCAGGTAGCGGCGCAGGGTGAGGAACGAGGTGATGGTGCACAGCAGCACACCGAGGATGATCGACACGCCGATGACGGCGAGCAGCGCGCTCGTGTCCACGGCCACGTCGAACTGGAACCACTCCTCGATCCGGCTGAGCAGCGTGAACCGGGTGGCCACGATGAACCCGGAGGCGATCAGACCACCGATGAAACCGGCGATCGCGCCCTCCAGGAGGAACGGGAGCTGGATGTAGAAGTTCGACGCGCCGACCAGGCGCATGATGCCGGTCTCCCGGCGGCGGCTGTAGGCCGACAGTCGGATGGTGTTGCCGATCAGCAGCGCGGCCGCGGCCAGCTGCACGCCCGCGACCACCAGGGCCGCCCACTTGAGGCCGTCGAGCAGGCCGAAGAAGTCCTCGAGCACGCTCTGGTCGTTGGAGACGCTGTCCACGCCCGGAGCCCCGGAGACCGCGTCACGCACCGTGTTGTAGTGCGACGGGTCGGTGAGCTGCACCCGGAAGTTGTCGGGGATGTCGCCCTCCTGCGCCGCGTTGGCGAGCGCCTCGTTCGTGGAGCCGATGCGCTTCTGGAAGTCCTCCCACGCCTCGGCGGCGGACATGTACTCGACGTTGTCGACCTGGGACATGCCCTCGAGCTTGCCCTGGAGTTCGGTGCGCTGCTCCTCCGTGGCGGCGCCGTTCTCCTGGCACGCCTCGGCCGGGGAGATGTCGTTGCACATGTAGACGGTCAGCGTGATCCGGCTGTCCCAGAAGTTGCGCATCTCCGACACCTGCTGGTTGACCAGCAGACCGCCACCGAACAGGGCGAGGGAGATGGCCACCGTGGTGATGACGGCGACCGTCATCGTCAGGTTTCGGCGCAGGCCGATCCAGGTCTCGGAGAGAACGAATTGTGCTCGCATGATCTGTTACAGGTCCATCCTTGGAAGCTTCGCCGCGCCGGTGTCCTCGCAGCGGTGGTCGGCGACCCGGCGCCGCGGGCGCGCCAGAGGTCAGTACGCCTGGCCGTAGACGCCGCGTGTCTGGTCGCGCACCACGAGGCCCTCTTCCAGCTCGATCACGCGCTTGCGCATCGAGTCGACGATGGCGGCGTCGTGCGTCGCCATCACGACGGTGGTGCCCGTGCGGTTGATTCGGTCGAGCACCTTCATGATGCCGATCGAGGTCGCGGGGTCGATGTTTCCGGTGGGCTCGTCGGCCAGCAGGATCTGCGGGCGGTTGACGAACGCGCGCGCGATCGCGACACGCTGCTGCTCACCACCGGAGAGCTCACCGGGCATGCGTCCGGCCTTGCCCTCCAGGCCGACGAGTTCGACGACCTCGGGCACGACCTTGCGGATGAACCGCCGGGGCTTACCGATGACCTCCAGCGCGAAGGCGACGTTCTCGAAGACGTTCTTGTTCGGCAGCAGGCGGAAGTCCTGGAAGACGCAGCCGATACGCCGGCGCAGGTGCGGCACCTTCCAGTTGGACAGGCGCGCGAGGTCCTTGCCGGCGACGTGGACGCGCCCCTTGTCGGGCTTCTCCTCCTTCAGCACCAGCCGGAGGAAGGTCGACTTACCCGAGCCCGAGGGGCCGACGAGGAAGACGAACTCGCCCTTGTCTACGTCAATGGAAACGCCGTCGAGCGCGGGGCGCTTCTGGGTCGGATAGACCTTGGTGACGTTGTCGAAGTGGATCACAGGCGCATCACAAGGGTCTCGAAGGTATGGGCACCCGCACCGAAGCACGGCTTCCCGCGGGATCGTACCGGCCGCATGGCCAACCGACAGTGTATGGGGGCACGCCACCCGGATTGTCCCGATCGTGGCACACCATCCAGATCATGGCACCGTCGTGCGATGGCCACGAGCATATCGGAGGCGTCAACCGATGATAACGTTCATATATAGCCTTTTCGGTAAAAGTGCGGAGTCGCCCTCATCACCATTGGGACACGGATCACTCCGGCACCACGGGCACCCGTACCGCACCGCCGTCCCGGTGGTACCCGCGTTCCAGGACGACCGAACCCCGCGCGTGCCCCCGCCCGGAGGCGGGGGCACCCCGGGGGTCAGCCCTGGCCGTCGTTCCGCTCCCGGCTGCGCATCCAGCGGATCTCCGCGTCGATGAAGTCGTCGATGTCACCGTCCAGGACACCCGACGTGTTGCCGGTCTCCGCGCCGGTCCGCACGTCCTTCACGCTCTGGTAGGGGTGCAGGACGTAGTTGCGCATCTGGGTGCCCCAGCTGCTCGTCGACTCACCGCGGATCTCGTCCAGGGCGGCCTGCTCCTCCTCCCTCTTGCGCGCCAGCAGCTTCGCCTGGAGCATCGACATCGCGGTCGCCTTGTTCTGCAACTGCGAACGCTCGTTCTGGCAGGACACGACGATGCCGGTCGGCATGTGGGTGATCCGCACCGCGGAGTCGGTGGTGTTGACTCCCTGACCGCCCGGGCCACTGGAGCGGTACACGTCCACACGCAGCTCGGACTCGTCGATGTCGATGTGGTCGCTCTGCTCCACCACCGGGACGACGTCCACGCCGGCGAACGAGGTCTGCCGACGGTTCTGGTTGTCGAAGGGCGAGATGCGCACGAGGCGGTGCGTGCCGTGCTCACCGCGCAGGGTGCCGTAGGCGAACGGCGCCCGGACCGCGAAGGACGTGGACTTGATACCCGCCTCCTCCGCGTAGGAGGTCTCGAAGATCTCCGTGGAGTAGCCGTGCCGCTCGGCCCACCGCAGGTACATGCGCTGGAGCATCTGCGCCCAGTCGGCGGCGTCCACGCCACCGGCCTGGGAGTTGATCGTCACCAGGGCCTCGTGCTCGTCGTGCGGGCCGTTGAGGAGGGTGCGCACCTCCAGCTCGCCGATCTCCTTGCGCAGCTGTTCCAGCTCCGTGTCGGCCTCGACCCGGGTGTCGGCGTCCTCCTCCGCGGCGGCGAGCTCGTAGAGCACGCCGAGGTCGTCGAGGCGCTGCCCGATCGAACCGAGCTTGTTGACCGTGGACTCCAGACCGGAGAGCCGCCGCGTCACCTTCTGCGCGTTCTCCTGGTCGGCCCACAGTTCGGGGTCGGCGGACTGTTCACGCAGCTCGGCGATCTCGGTCCGCATCGCGTCGACGTCCACCACGGCGGTGACACTCGCGAGGGTCGCCGCGAGCTCCTTGATTTTCTCTGCTGGGTCCAGTTCTGCCACGCCCCCAGTCTAGGGCGTATACGGCGAGCGCTGCCCCTGGGCGTCTACGGCGGGCACCGCCCCCAGGACGTACACGGCGGACACCGCCCGTGGCGGGGAGGGACCGCCGGTGTCAGCCGCCGACCGGCCCCGGGCGGAGCAGGAGCAGGGCGATGTCATCGCTGTGGGGATCGGTGGCCCGGCCGTGCCGGATGAGGACGTCGGCGAGGGTGTCCATCGGCTGGTGCCCGGCTCGCGCGAGGTGTTCGGCGAGGTCGGCGATGGCGTCGCCGAGATCGGCGCCCGGGGCCTCGACGAGGCCGTCGGTGTACAGGGCGAGCACGGCGCCGGGCAGGAGGGGGATCTCGGTGGCCTCGTAGTCGGCGGCCGGGTCGACGCCGAGCAGGAGCCCGTGCGGCGGATCGAGGACTTCGGCGCGGCCGTCGGGGTGGCGCAGCAGCGGGGGGAGGTGCCCCGCGGAGGCCAGGTGGGCGCGGTGGCCCGCAAGGTCGATGTGGACGTAGAGGCAGCTGGTGAACAGACCCGGGTCGAGGTCGGTGAGCAGGCGGTTGATCCGGGTGAGGACCTCCCCGGGAGGCGCTCCCGCGGTGGCGTGGACGGCGGTGCGGACCTGCCCCATGAGCGCGGCGGCCCGTACGTTGTGGCCTTGGACGTCGCCGATCGCGGCGGCGACGGTGGTGTCGTCGAGGCGGATGACGTCGTAGAAGTCACCGCCGATGTCCATGCCGTGGGTGGCGGCCAGGTAGCGCGCGGCCGTCTCCAGCCCGGGCACGTCGGGGAGGGCGGCCGGGAGCAGCCCGGTCTGCAGGCCGTGGGCGAGCTGGTGTTTGGCGTCGTACAGACGGGCGCGGTCCAAGGCTTGGGCGATCAGCCCGGCGAAGGAGGTCAGGGCGGCGCGGTCGTCCGGCGTGAAGGGGTGGGGCTCGTCATAGGAGACCACGCAGCAGCCGACCGGGCGGCCGGAGACGATCAGCGGCAGGAAGGCCCAGGACGCCCTTCCGGTCAACCGCGGGATGTCGGGGTTGAGCTGGGCCATCTCACCGGGGGAGGCGAAGAAGAGGGGCATCCCCTTGATCAGGGCGCGCACGGCGGGGGACGTCTCGTCCCGGAAGGGGGGAAGGTCGAGGCGGTCGATGACCTCGGGCCGGTAACCGCGGTGGCCGACGACGCGGAGCCGGTCGCCCTCGGCCACGGCCACGACGAAACCCTGGGCGCCGAAGGCGGACATGACCTGGTCCGCGGCCAACTCGACCACGTCCCGCACGCTGACGGCCTCGGTGAGCGTGGCGGCCAGGTGCATCAGGTCGTACAGCGACCCCGCCCTCGCCGACGCGGCGTGGCCCTCCCCGTGCTCCGATCCCAGGATGGTCCCAGGGACGGTGCCGTCAGCGGGGGTGATGAGGACGCTGACACCGGAGGCGTCCGGGTAGAGCCGGAAGTCCAACCGCCGGTCCGGTGGGCACAGGGCGGTGAAGGACGTGGGGCGGCGGCTGATCACCGCGGCCCGGTAGCGGTCCTCCACGGCCGGGTCGTCCAGCCACGGCAGCGCCTCCCACGGCAGTGCTCCGAGCAGGTTCGGGACGCTGCTCCCGACCAGGTCGGCCGCGGTGGCGTCGATGAAGGTGATCCGACCTTCCAGGTCCAGCGCGCAACAGCCCTCCGGGAGGCGGCCGGCGAAGTCCACCGCGGCCAGCGCCTCGACCAGCGCGGGCCTGCGCGGACGCGGCGGGGACCACAGATGCGGCTCGCCTCCGGCCAGTACGGGGTGCCCGTCCTCGGCGGCGTTCTGGAGGACCGCGCCCATGCGGTCGCAGGTGCTCTCGACCGTCTCACGCTCGTACGCGCTCAGCTGCGGCGGGTGCGAGCCGGGCCACAGAAGGACCACGCTGCCCCACACGGTGGTGCTGGTCGTGATCGGCGCGGCGGCCAGCGCGAGGTGATAGGGCAGGACGAACGCGAGCCGCGGGTAGCGGA
>NZ_ANBC01000016.1 GCF_000341125.1 Nocardiopsis lucentensis DSM 44048
GGTGCCGCTCGCGCACGGCCTCGGCCGCGGGGATCGGATCCACCAGCGACACGCGTGTCCACGGCGCGGCGACCTGGCGGGACCCCCCGGACAGCGCGACCAACCGCAGTATCCGATCGCCCGGCGCCCACAGGTACACCGAACCCACCGAGGCACCGGTCTCCCGCACGACCTGGGACAGGGCGCGGTCCAGCAGCTTCGGTCCGGATTCCGTGCCAGGATCGGAGCCGTCGGTCTCCCGCACGCTCTCACCCTCTCCCGTGCGCCCCGTAGGAGAATCCCCCTCCGCGCCGCCCGCCGCGCCCCACCTGCCTCGGTCGGAGTCGAACGGCACCGCCCGCCCGCGTTCCGGACGGCGGTGCCGCCGGTGACGGGCTGGCCGATCCGGTGGTGGTGTCACACCGGATCCGTGGAAGCGCCCATATGAACACGATACGCCCAGGTGACCGACGGGGTGCGTGGTCGACACCACGCACCCCGTCCTCGTGTTCCGTCGCCCGGAGCGGTCACCCCGCCGAAGCGGGGCGAAGGCCCGAGGCGGGATCTCCTAGTCCACCAGGGAACGGATGGAACGCAGGGCCACCGACAGCGTCGGCAGGTCGAAGCGCTCGCTCTCCTGGATCTCGGAGAGGGTGATCCCCGACCGCTCCACGCTGTCGCGGTTCTGTTCGGACCAGGCGTCGAGCAGTTCGGCCGTCGAATCCGTGTCGGCCGCCTCCAGCACGCGCCCGGTGAGGTCGGCGTGCGCGGAGTACAGGTCGTCGCGGAGCGCGGAACGCGCCATCGTCGCCCACCGGTCGTCGCGCGGCAGGTCGATGATCCGCTCACGCCACCAGCTGATGTTGAGCCGGTCGGCGAGCTCGAAGTACAGCTCGGCGACCTTCTCCACCGGGCGGCCGGTGCGGTGCGCGATCTCCACCAGGTCGAGGGTGGAGTAGGCGGGCACCATCACGGCGACCCGCTCGGCCAGTTCGGCGGGCACGCCCATCGACACGTACCGGTCGCGGCGCTCGACGTAGGCCTCCCGGTCGCGCCCCTTGACCAGGTCGACCAGGCGCGGCAGGACCTCGCCCACCCCGTCGGCGAAGTAGCCGATCTCGCTTCGGATGTCGAAGGGGAAGCTGCGGTGGCGCAGCAGCCACCGGGCGGAGCGCTCGGCGAGCTTGCGGGTCTCCAACAGCAGTGCCAGCTGGCTGTCCACCGAGATCACGTGGTCCAGTTCCTCGACCTCGCCCCAGTACTTGCGCAGCTGGAGCACCTCCTGGACGACCAGGTAGGCGCGGGCGATGTCGGCGGCGCTGGAGCCGAGCTCCTCGTTGAGCCGGAAGGCGGAGGTCACCCCGGAGCGGTTGACCATCTGGTTGACCACCTGGTTGACGATGATCTCCCGGCGCAGCGGGTGCGAGGCCACGCTCGGGGCGAAGCGCTCCGAGCGCAGCGGCGTCGGGAAGTAGTCGGTCAGGGTGTCGGCCAGGTAGGGGTCGTCGGCCAGGTCCGACCGGCCGATCTGCTCCTTGAGGTCGATCTTGGTGTAGGACAGCAGGGTCGCGAACTCGGGGCTGGTCAGCCCCTTGCCCGCAGTGCGCCGCTCGGCGATGACCTTGTCGGAGGGCAGGTCCTCCAGCTTGCGCTTGAGGAGCTTGGTGCGCTCCATGTGGCGCATGTAGCGGCCGTGGACGTGCAGCATCTGCGTGTCCTGCTTGCGCGCGGCGGCGAGCACGGTGTTCTGCGCGTAGTTGTTGTCCAGGACCAGCGAGGCGACCTCGTCGGTCATGTCGATGAACAGCTGGTCGCGGTCGGCCTTGGACAGTTCGCCGGCCCGCACCTCGCGGTCGAGCATGATCTTGATGTTCACCTCGTGGTCGGAGGTGTCCACGCCCGCCGAGTTGTCGATGGAGTCGGTGTTGATCCGACCGCCCTCGCGGGCGTACTCGATCCGGGCCGGCTGGGTCAGGCCGAGGTTGCCGCCCTCGCCGACCACCTTCACGCGCAGCTGGTCGGCGTTGACGCGTACCTGGTCGTTGGCCTTGTCGCCCGCGTCGGCGTGCGCCTCGGTGCTCGCCTTGACGTAGGTGCCGATGCCGCCGTTCCACAGCAGGTCGACGGGGGCGGTGAGCACGTACCGGATCAGCTCGTCCGGGGTGACCGCCTCGACCTCCGGGTCGATGCCCAGGACCGCCTTGACCTGCGGCGTGAGCGGTACCGACTTGGCCGAGCGCGGGAACACGCCACCGCCCTCGGAGATGAGGTCGGAGTCGTACTCGGCCCAGGTGCTGCGCGGCAGCTCGAACATGCGCCTGCGCTCGGCCCAGGAGGCGGCCGGGTCGGGGTCGGGGTCCAGGAAGACGTGGCGGTGGTCGAAGGCGGCGACCAGCCTGATCTGCTTGGACAGCAGCATCCCGTTGCCGAACACGTCACCGGACATGTCGCCGATGCCGACGACGGTGAACGGCTCCTCCTGGACGTTCACGCCCATCTCGCGGAAGTGGTAGGCCACCGACTCCCACGCGCCGCGGGCGGTGATGCCCATCGCCTTGTGGTCGTAGCCGACCGAACCGCCGGAGGCGAAGGCGTCGCCGAGCCAGAAGTCCCGTCCCAGGGAGATCTCGTTGGCGATGTCGGAGAAGGTCGCGGTGCCCTTGTCGGCGGCGACCACCAGGTAGGAGTCGTCGCCGTCGTGCAGGACGGTGCGCTCGGGGTGGACCACCTCGCCGTCGACCAGGTTGTCGGTGACGTCGAGCAGGCCGCTGATGAACTGCTTGTAGCAGGAGACGACCTCGGCCATCACCTGGTCGCGGGTGCCGTCCTTGGGCAGGCGCTTGCAGACGAATCCGCCCTTGGCGCCGCTGGGGACGATCACCGAGTTCTTCACCATCTGGGCCTTGACCAGGCCGAGGATCTCGGTGCGGAAGTCCTCGAAGCGGTCCGACCACCGCAGGCCGCCGCGGGCGACCGAGCCGAAGCGCAGGTGCACGCCCTCGACCCGCGGCGAGTACACGTACATCTCGAACCGGGGCCGCGGGTGCGGCAGGTCCGGGATCTCCTGCGGGTTGAGCTTGAGCACCAGGTACGGGTGGCCCTGGTAGTGGTTGGTGCGCAGGGTGGCGTTGATCGCCGCCGTGAACGACCGCAGGATCCGGTCGTGGTCCAGGCTGGCGACCGCCTCCAGTTCGCCCTCGATCTTGCGGAGCAGGGCGTCGGAGCGCTCGTCGCGCCCGGCGTCGGACTGGTCGGGGTCGAAGCGGGCCTCGAACAGCTCCACCAGCAGGTTGGCGATGGAGACGTTGGCGGCGAGCACGTCGGCGATGAAGTCCGGCGTGAACGTGGCGCCCGTCTGGCGCAGGTACTTGGCGTAGGCCCGCAGCACCATGAGCTGGCGCCAGTCGAGCCCGGCCCGCGCCACGAGGGCGTTGAACCGGTCGGACTCGCCGAGGTCGCGCCAGGAGGCGTCGAAGGCGTCCTCGAACAGCTCCTTGAGCCGTGAGGAGGCCAGGTCCGTCGAGGGAATGGGGCCGAGGCCGAAGTCGTAGATCCACACCCGGCCGACGTCCTTGACCGTGATGTCGTAGGGCCACTCGTCGACGACCTCGACGCCCAGGTTCTCCAGGACCGGCAGGACGCGGCTCAGCGAGATGGGCTCACCGATCCGGTAGAGGCGGAACCGCCAGTCGTCGGCGTCCGGGTCGGGCCGGTAGAGCTCGACGCTGAACTCGCCCGCCCGCTGGTCGGGGTCGGTCCGGCCGAACAGCTCCTCCAGCTCGCCGACGTCGGTGGCCGCGACCTCCGGCGCGTTGTCGACGCGGTAGGCCTCGTTCATGCCGCTCGCGTAGCGGTCCTTGAGCTCCGTGGCCAGGGTGGGGCCGAACCGCGCGGTGAGGGCGGTGTCGAAGTCGGTCTCCCAGGAGCGGGCGGCCTGGCGGACGCGCTCCTCCAGGGCGACCTGGTCGATGTCGGCGAGGGTCTGCCCGTGCTGGGCCCTCGCCACCAGGTACAGGCGGGCGAGCGGGGCCGCCCCGACCATGACGTTGTGGTCCATCGTCGCGCCCTCGAACGCCTCGGCGAGGGCGCTTTGGATGTCCAGGCGCACGCGGGTGCTGTACTCGTCGCGCGGCATGTACACGAAGCAGGACATGTACCGGCCGCCGTAGGGGTCGCGGCGCATGAACAGCTTGGTGCCGCGCCGGTCGCGCAGGCGCAGGACACCGCGGACGATGTTGTACAGCTCGTTGACGGGGATCTGGAGGAGTTCCTCGCGCGGGAAGGTCTCCAGCAGCTCGATGAGGTCCCTGCCGTCGTAGCTGTCGGCCTCGAACCCGGCCAGCGCGAGCACCTCGGCCTGCTTGCGGCGCATGATCGGGATCTGCGTGATGCTCGCGGTGTTGGCCTGCGGCGTGAACAGGCCGAGGAAGCGCCGCTCACCGACGATGTTGCCCTGGGCGTCGAACTTCTTGACGCCGATGTAGTCGAGGTACTTGGGCCGGTAGACGGTGGCGCGGGAGTTGGCCTTGGTCAGGACCAGGACGTAGGGCTCGCGGGCCTTGGCGCGGATCTCCGGGGGCAGGGCGGCGAAGCTGGTCGAGGCCGGGGAGTCCATGCGCAGGATGCCGAGCCCGGATCCGGGTTCGGGGCGCAGGGCGTCGTCGCCGTTCTCGTCGGTGACCAGCGCGTACTCGCGGTAGCCCATGAAGGTGAAGTGGCGGCCGGCCGCCCAGCGCAGGAAGTCGACGCTCTCGCCGATCTCGCGGGGGTCCACGCCACCGGCGGCGAGGCGGTCGGGGTAGGCCGCGAGCTCGTCGGCGATCCGGATCGCCCGGTCGCTCATCTTGGCGGAGTCCTCGTTCACGTACCGGACGTCGTTGAGGACGCTCTCGACGCGGTCGGTGATCTCCTTGATGCGCTCGGGGTCGGTCTGCCGGTCGATCTCGATGTGCATCCACGACTCGTCCGTGGGCAGCAGGCCCTCGCCGCCGATCTCCGGGTCGACCTCGCGCAGGACGCCCTCCAGGTCGCGGCCGACGGTCATCTGGGGGTGGATGATCAGGCGGGCGCCGGCACCGAGCTCGTTGAGCGCCATGGTGACGGAGGAGACGAGGAAGGGGGCGTTGTCGGTGACGATCTCCAGGACACTGGTCTGCTGCTCCCAGCCGTCGTGTTCGACGGTGGGGGTGAACACGCGGACCTTGGCGCGGCCGGGCACCCGTTCGAGGCCGAACTCACGGTGCGAGGCGGCGATGCCGCAGATCTGCTCGGGGGAGCGGCCGACGAGCTCCTCGGGGTCCGTGTGGCGGTAGTAGAGGGGGAGGAAGCGGCGGACGGCCTCATCAGGGCTCAACCGGGGCCCTGGGGACCACCGGGAGGCCGCGTCGGTGAGCAGCTTCTGGAGGAAGACGTCGGATTGCCCGGACATATGGCTCTCTCACTCCTTTGTGAGCAACGTCGTGGAGCAGCGGAGGAACACCCGGTCATATGACCTGTGAACTTCCGTGCCGTGTTGTGAGGATCTGTGAACCCCTCTGGCCGCGAGGGACGCACGTGGACGGTGATTGGGTGTGTACCTGTGCGCACAGGCGAAGGTCGGCGAGGTCTCGGGACGCCGTTGTCCCGTCCCCACCCGCAGACCAGGCTACTGGTTTTCGCCACTGAGAACAGGACCAACACCGTTACGCGGTGATTACGTACTGTTAGAACCGGATTGCGGGGGTCCGTCACCCCGTGAACGCCCCCGTTCGGCGGCCTCCTGTGAGGGCGTGTGAGAGGCGTCAGGAGGTGGTCGCCTGGTGGACCGCGGTCATCACCGCGCGCGGGTCGGTCAGGTCCTCCAGGACCGCCGTCGCCCCGGCGTCGCGCAGCTGGCCCTCGGTGGCGGACCCGGTGAGGACGGCGACGGGGGTGGCACCGCCGATCACCGCCGCGCGCACGTCGGGCACGGAGCTGGTGACCAGGACCGTTTCGCTCTCGGCGTAGGTGTGGCCGCCCTCGCCCGCCGCGTGCAGCCGGATCGACTGGATGAGGCTGGACTTGGGGTAGTTGACCGATCCGAACCCGCCCACGGCCAGGTCCAGGTAGGAGTCCAGGCCGAACGCCGCGAGCTTGGCCGTGGCGGTCGCGCGGGTGCTGCCGCTGACCACGGTCTGGACGGTGTCGGGCATCCCCGCCACCGCCGCCAGCGAGGCCGTCGCGCCGGGCATGACGCGGCCCTTGGCGGGGAGTTCGTCCGCGCGCCGGACGAAGGCCGCCTCCAGGGCGGTCAGAAAGCGTTCGAGGGTGGCGTTGTCGGGCTCGACGTCGGTGTCGTTGCGGGCGCAGAACTCGAAGAACATCTCCGAGTCCGTGCGCCCCTCGGCGGAGGTCAGGTAGACGAGGGGGTCACCGGTGACCTCCTCGAAGGCCTCCGCGTGGGCGGCCCTCATCACGCGGCCCGCGTCGAGGAGGGTGAGGTCGACGTTCCATAGCACCAGGCGGCTGATGGCGGACTCCTCGGGGATCGGGGGCGGGGGACGCACCCATCTTGCCGTATGGGCGGATCGGGGCGGTAACGGGCCCGAGACCGAGCCGTGGCCCCGCCGTGTCCGTGTCCGGGGTCGGTCACGTCCGCGCCCGGGGTCGGCGCGCGCTGTTGTCTTGTCGAGCGCGAATCCGGCGTTCCACCCCTTTCCGGGCATGGCCGCCGGGGCACGGGCGCGGCGAGGGACAGGGGACGGGGGAACAGGTGAAGAGCGGAGCGGGGACCGGCGGCCGGGCCCAGGTGTTCCTGGCTGCGGTCGGCTGGATCGGCCTGGGGCTGATCGGCGGCGGGGTCCTGCTCGCGATCGTCGACCTGACGCGGTTCTCCACCACGGCGGAGGGGACGACGATCGCTGAGGCCGCCCTCTGGTGGCTGGCGTCCCTGATCCTGGCCGCGATGGTGCTCTGGGTGGTGTTGAGACGCGTTCGGTGGCAAGCCGACGCGGGGCCGGTCGAACGCCACCACCCGGGCCTCACGGTGTTCCTCGTCGTGGTGGGCCTGCTGTCGGTGTACACGGCCTACGCGGCGTTTCCGGCCTCGGCGTTCTCCTCGATGGTGGAGTACGGCGGCTCCTACCGCCCCGACACGGCCGGTGTCTCGCTGTGGGCGATGACCCTGGTGGTCACGCTGGGCACGGTCCTGACGATGGCCTCCGCGTACCGGCCGAGGTTCCGGCCGGTACGGCGCTCAGCGCCGTCCTTCGCCGGGGGCCTGGTCCTGGTGATCGATCTCGGACTGCGCACTGACCCTGCATCGGCCGACGGAGTACACGGTCGCCAACGCCTTCCCAGACACCCCGACCCCAGCATCGACCTACGTGAGTGAGGTCGGCTGGACGTGAGAACCGCCGGAGGGCGTCTCGGTGGAGACCGTGGAGTCCGGGCCTGTTCGGCCCCCTTCATGGTCCTCGACGACGGCGTTGTCGCCGTGGACGGCGAGTCCGGTGAGGTCGTCTGGGAGCGTGAGTGGGAGGACCCCGTCACCTGAAGACGAGGTGGCTCAGCCTCCGATGTGCTTCTTCCAGGGACCGTCAGCGACGAGCCAGTGCGGGACGATCCGGACCGGGAAGGGCAGTTCGGTTTCGAAGATGTCCTCTCCGTAGACCTGAGTGATGTCCCGGTACTGGCCGTTCTCCAGGCGCATCTCACTGATGCCGACCTTGTCCGGGTGCGGGTTGACGATCCAGTAGGACTCGATCCCGAAGGCGGCGTACTCGGCGCGCTTGGTGTTGCTGTCGCGGAGCACGCTCTCGGGGGAGAGGATCTCCACGGCCAGCAGCGGCGGTTTGGTCAGATAAGGGCGTTCGGCGGCGTCGGCCCGGATGACCGCCAGGTCCGGGATTCGGTGATGGGTCCGGTCCGCGTTGAAGTTGATACCCGGACCGGTGAGCACGGTGAACTCGTCGGGTGCTTCCGCGATGAGATGGTAGGTCAGGCGGGAGTCCACGGACGTGTGGTCGAAGACGGGGGCCGGGGACACGTCAAGCCTCCCGTCGACCAACTCGTAGCGCCGCCCGTCGTCCGGCATGCGCACCAAATCGTCGACGGTCAGGGGCCGGTCGGGTGCTTCCGTGTCCCGGATACTCATGACAGACATACTGCCTCCTCGACTCCATGAGAGCCAGTATCCAGCGCGATCCCCTGGTTACCGGCGGGTTTCCCGAAGAACCCGCGATGGAGAGGCCACCAGTCGGGCGAAGGACACCCACTCGGCGGCCTCGACAGGGAGAAAGCCCAGTTCGGGGTGCTTGGAGTCGCGGATGGCCGCACCGGTGGGCAGGTCGGCGGCCTCGACGCAGTTGTCCTGCGATGTCGAGTAGGAGGACTTACGGAAGGAGGGGGTCACCTGGGCAACCTCGACGCAGTTCTCTCCACTCGACGAGTAGGAAGACTTACGGAATTCCAGCAGCATGGTCAGGCTCGCTTGTCGTGCTCGGCGGCGATGGAATCGATGAGGTCGATCGACCCCTGCGGGTCCAGTGCCAGGTTCTGGACGGCATCGAAGATCAGCGCGTGCTGATCGAAGTAGTCTCCGTCTTCAACGTACAGCGCCTCGACCACGGTGGGGATCGAGACGATACCCGGCTCTGGCCGGGGGAAGTCGAACAAGGTGAAGGCTCCGTCGACGGCCGGATGGGCTCCTGCCTCATCGGGGACCACCAACACGGTCACCTTGTAGTGCGCGGCCATCCCCGTGAGGAAACGCAACTGCTCAGCCATGACAGCGTGTGACCCCACGACCTTACGCAGAGCAGGTTCGTCGATCACGGCCGTCAGTTGCGGACCGTTGGGGGCGTCTATCACCGCGCGACGGGCCATCCGCGACTCGACCTTGCGGTCGATCTGATCTGGCGGCACCACCTGACCTGCCTTGAAGATCGCCGCTGCGTAAGCGGGCGTTTGGAGTAGGCCCGGGATCAGTACGACCTCATAGGTCCGAATTCGGACAGCTTCGGCCTCCAGGTCAGGCAGGGATCCAGGGAAAAGGTCAGCGTATTGATGCCAATCGCTGCGCCCGCGAGCCTCCTCGGTCAGACTGAGAAGGTGCTCCCGCTCCTCCCCCTTCACGTCGTAGAGGTCTAGCAGGGCCTCCACGTCCGTGCGCTTGGGGAACTTCCACTCGTTACGCTCGGCCCGTGTCACCTTGGTCGCCGACGACCATCCCAGCCGCTTGGCCACCTCGGCGGCGGACAGCCCGCTGTTGCCACGCAGACGCTTGAGCGCGGCCGACAGTCGACGACGCCGCACACCGGGCGAGTGCCCACCAGTCACGGAAACCCCTTCCAGGCAGTGTCTCTGCGTCTGCATCGTAGTGCTCAGCACCACGGTAGAGATTTTTTAGCTCAAACACAGATAATGCCTTGTGATTGAGTTCAGACTCAATCACACTGGACTCAGTCGCACACCCCTACCGGGTGGCACCTCCTCTGAGTTAGGAGCTGACTCCATGGCGTCAACGATCGTGCCCAGCGTCGAGCTGTACACCGAAGTGGTCCAGGTGATCCGGGGAGGTGAGCCCGACGACGACGGCATCTCCCTCGCGGGCCGCATCTCTCCCCTCACCCCCACCTACAACACCCGCACCTGCGCGTGTTCCTGCATGCCCCTCCCCCACAGCCTGTGGGAGTACCTGGAGCGACTGAACCCCTACGCCGACGACAGCGACGTCTGGCTGCGGGTCCTCTGCGAGGACGACGACGGCGCGGCGCTCCCCGAGGGCGCCACGCTCATCGGCTCCCGGCGGGTGAGCTACCACGTCGCGTGAACCAGGCATCCGTGCCGTTGGGCGACGCCACCTTCGTACCGTGGCGCCGCCCATCCGCACGGCCACCGTCAGGCGACAGATCGAACCGACACGCGGCGGGCGATCGCTCTCCTCCGGGCGTTTCGTCTCCAGGCGGTTGTACGGTGCCACCGGCCGCGAAGAGCGATCAAAGATCCCCGGAGGAGAACGCATGTCGCAGCTGTTGAGGGTCCACTGCTTCTGCGTGTCGCGGGACGGGTTCGGCTCCGGTGAGGGGCAGAGCCCGGAACGGCCCTTCGGGCACGCCGACCCCACCGCCCTGTTCTCCTGGGCGGGCGCCACCGCCAGCTGGCCGAACCGCACCGACCCCGGCGGTTCGCGCGGGCTGGACGACTACATGACCCGCGAGTTCGCCCGCGACGTCGGCGCGGAGATCATGGGGCGCAACAAGTTCGGCCCCCAGCGCGGCCCCTGGAAGGACCACGAGTGGAAGGGGTGGTGGGGCGACGAACCGCCGTTCCACACGCCGGTCTTCGTGCTCACCCACCACGTACGCCCCTCCTTCGCCCTGTCCGACACCACCTTCCACTTCATCGACGCGACACCGGCCGAGGCGCTGGAGCGCGCGAAGGAGGCCGCCGATGGCAAAGACGTGCGTCTGGGCGGCGGTGTCGCCACCGTTCGCGAGTTCCTGGCGGCCGACCTGGTCGACACGATGCATGTCGCGGTCGCTCCGGTCGACCTCGGCAAGGGCGAGAAGCTGTGGGACAGCCCCGACGAGCTGGAGGACCGCTTCCACCACGAGGCGGTGCCGAGCCCCAGCGGGGTCACCCACCACCTGTTCTGGCGGCGCTGACCCCCCGGCCCGCGCCGAACCGCCATGCCGGGCGGCGGCCGGTCCGCGCCCGGCCCTCGGAAGACGCCTCAGGCGTTCCCGTGGCCGTCGCCGTGCTGGGCGATCTGCCACCCGACGTGCACGGTCTCGGCCAACTGCCGGACGTCCTCGACGAAGGAATCGACGAAGATCCCGGTCCCGTCGCGCAGCATGACACTGCACGAGAAACTCGAGGTGCCCCGGAACTCGGACAGCGGCAGCGAATCCACCATGGCGTACACCTTGGTGATCTCGCCCCAGGGAGCCACGGTGACGGTGCCCGAGGTCCGGTGGACCAGACCCCTTTCGTGCACGTCGAAGGACTCGCCCCGGGTGCGGCGCCACTGGACCAGCCGCCAGATGCCCAGGCCCAGGATGATCACCCCGACGCCCAGCAGCATCCCCGCCGTGGTCAGCCCGCCTTCGGCGCCGCTGATCATCGCGATGACCACGCCCGCACCGATGACCATCGCGACCGCACCGACGGCCGCCTGTACGGCCCCCAGCCGCAGGAGGCGGTCGCTCTCGACGGGGTGTCTGCGGAGCAGCTCCCCGAGCCGCTCAACGGTGTGCTCCATCGAAAGTTCCCTTCGCGGCCGAGGATGAGGGCGAAACCTCCGTTCTTCCCCGCCATACACGCGTAAACCCCGGCCCCGTACCTCCCGCCTGACGACGGATCCGCGCTAACGCCACAGGCCTTGCCCTGACGTCGGCGTCAAGGTCTATCTTCGGTCTCATGCGCATCGGTGAACTCGCGGAACGGGCGGGAGTCAGCACCCGGACCCTGCGGTACTACGAGTCCCTCGGACTGCTGCCCGAGCAGCGGGCGGCCAACGGGTACCGGGTGTACGGCGACGACGACCTGCGGCTGGTGGAGCAGATCCGCGTGCTCCAGGACTTCGGTTTCGGGCTGGAGGAGACCCGGCCCTTCGTCGAGTGCCTCCGGTCGGGCCATCCGACCGGGGACTCCTGCCCCGCCTCGATCAGCGTCTACCGCGACAAGCTCGCGGAACTGGACGCGTTGATCGACCGGCTGCGATCGGTGCGCGACCAGGTGGGCGCGCAGTTGGCGGAGGCCGAGGCACGACTGCCCGAGGCGCCCGAGCCACTGTGCCAGATGGAGGGACCGCGAGAATGACGACGACACACGTGACCGACACCGCCGAGGAGACCTTCGCCGAGGACGTGCTGCGGTCGGATCTGCCGGTTCTGGCGGTGTTCACCGCGAAGCACTGCGCTCCGTGCCGCCAGCTGGCCCCCGTCCTGGAGTCACTCGCCGGGGACCTGCCCGACCGGCTCAGGGTCGTCCGGATCGACGTGAACGCCAACCCCGGCCTGACCCGCGACCAGGAGGTGATGGGCACACCGACCATGCTCCTCTTCCGCGGGGGCGAGCCGGTGCGCAAGATGGTCGGCGCGCTCCCCAAGCGCCGGATCCTCCAGGAGATCGAGCGGCTGTCCTGAACGGCCCGACCGTGCGGCGCTACGCGCCGTCCTCCTCGACGAGGTAGCGCAGCTCCTGGACGGCGAACCACATCAGCTCGTGGTCCTCGGCCGCGTCGGAGGCCGGGTCGGCCGCCGCCTTGGCCACGTCCTCCGCCGCGCCCGCGTCGTCCACGTGCGCCGACGCCAGCTTCTTGTAGGGCACGGAACCGGTGACCCGTACGCGGATCACCCCGGGACCCGCCGCGCCCACACGCTCGACCACGTGGTCGGGCATGGTCGCGGCCAGCACCACCCGGCGGCGGGGCGCGTCGGGGTCGGCCGCCAACAGGGTCAGCGACTCGTCGGCGGCCGCGTACATGGCGTCGTACTCGGCCTCCTCCGCGTCGACCCCGGAGTCGGGGTCGGCCGCGAAGGCGGTCAGCGGGTCACCGTCCACCCGCCCCTCCTCGAGGACCTTGGCGAGGGCGGGGACGGTGCTGGGCAGGAAGACGTACATCGGCTCTCCGGGATGGTGTGCGGTCCCCTTGAGTCTGCCAAGGAACCGGTGGTGGACGCGCCACCGCCCCGCCGGCCGGGGTGTCCGGTCAGGCCGCGCGGGAGTCCCGCGCGTCCGGGGTGTTCGAGGGATCGGAGCCGTTCGGGGGGCCGTGCGCGGTGTCGGGTGCCAGGAGGCGGTCCAGTTCGCTCCGGGTCGTGGCCGCGTCGGTGTGCAGGATCCCGGTCATGCCGAGCTCCTCGGCGGTGTCGATGTTGTGCGGCAGGTCGTCGATGAACACGCAGTCCTGCGGCCGCAGGCCGAGCCGTTCGCAGGTGTGCAGGTAGATCCGGGGTTCGGGCTTGCGCATCCCCACCTCGCCGGAGATGACGATCTCGTCGAAGGTGGAGTCGAAGTGCTCGCGGGGGTAGCCGTTGCCCCAGGAGTTGGACAGCAGCGCGGTGCCCACGCCGGTCCGGCGGACGGCGCGCAGCGTCTCGTACATCTCGTGCACCGGCTCGAACCGGGCGAACATCCGGTGGATGAGGCCCTCGGCGACCACCGGGCCGCCGTCGGTGAGCCTGAGCAGCTCGGCCAGGTCACGCTCGAAGCGGGCGGTGTCGATCTCACCGCGCTCCAGCGCGTGGACCGGGTTGTTCCCGTCCAGACTGCCGTCGAAATAGGGGCGCATGACCCTCTGGTAGTGGGCGTGGTCGATGCGCTCGTCGCGGAGCCAGGCACCGATCGAGTCGAGCAGCGGCGTGGTGAGCACTCCACCCCAGTCCGAGATGACGCCTCGGCGGGTGCCGTTCATCCGATCCCCTCCATCCGTGTCGCGGATCCGACCCGGCCGGTCCTCGGAGGGGCCCGAGTGTCCGGGCGGGGATGCGTTCTTCCCGTTCCGGACACGTTTCAACCACTTCCGGCGATCAAGAAGGGGGCGGACGGGTCAGAAGGTGAGCCCGGTCCCCGCCTCCACACCGGCCCCGGGGATGTCCACGGGAAGCTTCCCGGAGGGCTCCACCTCGCCCGCGATGACCCGTGCGGCGGCGGTCCTGGACACGTCCACCGACGAGTAGACCGCCAGGTAGGCATCGACCTCGGGGAAGACCTCCAGGTCGTAGGGGCCACCCTGCGCGACCACGACCACGGGTGTCCCCTGGGCGAGCGCGAACTCGACCGGCGTGCGCTGGGCCGCCGACCTCCGGGCGCCGTCGGTGCCCACGACGACCACGTCGGCGCCGGAGTCGACCACCTCCAGTCCGGCGTCGGCGAGCGTGACCGCGATACGGTCGGCTCCCTCCCCGCGCACGCTCACGCGCGTGCCCTCCGCCAGGGGCAGCAGGTCGTCCTCGTTCCGGACCAGGGTCACCGACGCGTCGGCCACCCGCTGGGCGGCCTCTGCGTGTGCGGGGTCGGTCACGGCCGCCGCGGCGGCGTCGGGGTCGATGGGCTCGGGCGGGGCCTCGGTCAGGATGCCGCGCTTCTCCTTGAGGGTGAGCACGCGCAGGACGGAGGCGTCGATCCGCTCCTCGGTCAGCCGCCCCCCGTCGACGGCCGCGCGCAGGGCGGCGACCGCCGCCGCGGGGTCGGGCGGCATGAGCAGCTGGTCGACCCCGGCCTCGACGGCACGGACGGCGACCTCGCCGTCGGAGTGGGTCTGGCGCACGCCCTCCATGTTGAGCGCGTCGGTGGTGACCACCCCGTCGAAGCCCAGTTCGTCGCGTAGGACACCGTCGATGAGCGCGGGAGAGAGCGTGGCGGGTTCGGGGTCGCGCGAACCGTCCAGCCCCGGCATGAGGACGTGGGCGGTCATGACGGCGTCCACCCCGGCCGCCACGGCGGCGCGGAACGGGGGCAGGTGCTCGGCCTCCCACGTCTCACGCGGCAGGTCGATGACCGGGAGCCCGGTGTGGCTGTCCACGTCGGTGTCGCCGTGGCCGGGGAAGTGCTTGACGACCGGGACGACCCCCGCCCCGGCGTAGGCGTCGGCCTCGGCGACGACCATCTCGGCGACCAGGTCGGGGTCGGAGCCGAAGGAGCGGACGCCGATGACCGGGTTGTCGGGATTGGTGTTGACGTCGGCGACCGGCGCGTAGTCGAGGTTGATCCCGAGCGCGGTGAGCTCGGCGGCGGTGGTGCTGGCGAGCAGCTCGGCCATCGCGGGGTCCCCGGTGGCGCCGACGGCCATGGCGTCCGGGAAGCGGGTGCCCACGGGCAGCCGGGCGACCATGCCCTGTTCCTGGTCGACGCCGACGAACAGGGGGACGCCGGCGCCCTGGCCCGCCGCCAGGCCCTGGAGTCCGGCGGACATCTCGGCGATCTGCGGGGCGTCGGTCAGGTTGGCGTCGAAGTAGATGAGTCCGCCGGGTCGGTACGCCTCGATCTGGGCGGCGTTCTCCGCGGCGGTGGTGCCCTGCGCGGTCAGGACGAGGAGCTGCCCGATCTTGGTGTCGAGGTCCATCTCCTCCAGCACGCGCGGGGCGAGGACCGGCTCGAAGGGCTCCGAGCCCTGGTTGGGCCGCGGTTCGTCGGTCTGGGGCGAGGACCCCACCTCCCCCGTGGTGCAGGCGGACGCGATCAGTGCCAGGCCCACGCAGACCGGGGCCAGGGCGCGTGGAACGGACAGTCTCATGGCGGGTCCCGTCTCCGGCGAAAGGGTGCGGCTCGCCGGAGACTACCGCCTCGGCGTGCCCGGGTGGATCCNACGTTCGGGGTTCACCCCCAGGTGAAGAGCGGCTGTCCGTGGTCCACCGCTCCGTCGGCCGGCTCGGTGAGCGCGTCGGCGGCGGCGTCCAGGGCGACCACGGGCACGACCGGGGACTTGCCCAGCGCCGCGACCCCGCTCGGGGACCACCGCACCACCGGGGTGCCCGCGGCCACCTCGTCGCCCTGCTCGACGAGGAGGGAGAACCCCTCCCCCGCCAGGTCGACGGTGTCGATGCCCAGGTGCACCAGGACCCCCCGGGTCTGGTCCGGGGCCATCACGACGAACGCGTGGGGGTGGAGCTTGGCCACCGTTCCGGCGATGGGCGAGCGCGCCTCCTGGAGGTCACCCGCGCCGCCCTGCTCCGAGTCGGGGTGGACGGCCAGACCCGGACCGACCATGCTCTGGGAGAAGACCGGGTCGGGAACCGTGTCGAGGGGGCGCGCCGTGCCCGGTACGGGGGCCAGGACGCGGAGTGCGTGGTCCGACATGTGGGGGGAAACCTTCCTCGTGGGGGGTGGTCAGTCGAGCAGGTCCTGGATGTCGTCGGTGAGGGTGTCGGCCTCCGGGCCGACGACCACCTGGACGATGGTGCCCGAGCTCATGACCCCGTGGGCGCCCGCGGCCTTCAGCGCGGCCTCGTTCACCAGTCCGGGGTCCTTGACCTCGGTGCGCAGGCGGGTGATGCACGCCTCGATGTCCTCGATGTTGGCCGCGCCGCCGAGCCCGGCCACGATCGCGGTCGCCTTGTCCGCCATGGGTCCTCCGTTACGTGTACAGACGGGGAGCTCCCCCGTGGGTTGAGGTGAGCTTAGAGGTCTCCGGTCCCGCCGCACCAGGGTTTCCGGACGACTGGTCTGGACCGGGGGCGCGATTCGGGGTCAGGAGGTCTGGGTGACCTTGTTCAGGCCGCGCGGGACGTCGGGGTTGTAGCCCAGGCGGCGGGCGAGGCGCTCGGTGAGCAGCTGCGCCGGGACGATGAGGTTCATCGGGGCGACCCACTCGGGCACGTTCGGGACGGGCACGGACAGGTCGCTGGCCGCGGCGAGGGCGTCACCGCCGCCGAAGCCGAAGACCGGGGCTCCGGCGGAACGGACGCGGTCGGCCAGGGCCACCGTGCCCTGAAGCGTGGGGCCGGAGGGGGCGGCGACCAGCAGCGCGGGGGTGCGCGGGTCGACGACCGCGATGGGGCCGTGCTGGAGGTCGGCGTAGGACAGGCCCATGGCGTGCAGGTAGCAGGCCTCCTTGAGCTTGAGCGCGGCCTCCAGGGCGGTGGAGAAGGCCATGCCGCGGCCGGAGATGACGGCGCCCTGGACGGCGACCATGCGCTCGACGATCTCCTCCAGCGCGTCGGTGGGCGCGGCGAGGGTCTCCTCGATGCCCTCGGAGACGCGCTCCAGGTCTCCGGCGTCCAGGTCGGCCCCCAGACCGAGGGCGAGGACGGCGAGGGCGGCCAGCTGGGTGTTGTAGGTCTTCGTGGCGGGTACGGCGACCTCGCTCCCCGCCCGGGTGACCAGGGCGACGTCGGACTCGGCCGCGAGCGGGGAGTCGGCCCCGTTGGTGACGCCGACGGTCCGGGCGCCGCAGTCGGCGGCCCAGCGCATGGTCTCGACGATCTCCTCGGTCTTGCCGGACTGGGAGATGGCGACGGCGAGGACGTCGGAGAGGTCGATCTTGGCGCCGTAGGCGGTGGCGATGGAGGGCGAGCCCAGGGTGGCCAGGCGGCCGGTGTGGGCCTGGAGCAGGTAGCTGCCGTAGACCGCGGCGTTGTCGGAGGAACCACGCGCGATGAAGAGCACGTGCTTGGTGGAGCGCCCCAGGGCCTCGATCTCCGGGCGCAGCGGGAGCAGCTCCGCGAACGTGCGGCGGAGGGCCTCGGGCTGTTCGGCGATCTCGGAGCGCATGACGCTCGTCGTGGTGGTCATGGAGAACCTTCCCTGGGGTGCGGGCCGCCGTGCGCGGAATGTATTGACACGCGGTCGGAGCTGTGGTCTAGTCCGGACTATACCAGTCTTACCCCGATTCTCCCGGGGACGGGTCGGTCACACCGGCCAGGGTGCCCGGGTGCGTCTCGCGCTAGGGTCGTACGCCGACCTCACCCGCCGAACGAGAAGGCCGTCCGCCCATGTCGATCGACCCCAGCAACCCGCTTCCCAAGTACAGCCAACTCCGTGACCTGCTCCTGGACTGGATCACGGAGTCCGGACTGGGTGTGGACGACATGATCCCGTCCGAGCGCGAACTGAGCACCGCCTACCAGCTCTCGCGCATGACCGTGCGCCAGACCATCGACCTGCTCGTGTCCGAGGGCCGTCTGTACCGGGTCCCCGGCAAGGGCACCTTCATCGCCCGACCCAAGATCGAGATGTCCCTCGTCCTGGCCTCCTTCAGCGAGGACATGCGCGCCCGCGGGTACGAGCCCGGAGCCCGGGAGCTGATCCGCCAGGTCATCCCGGCCAGCGGCCACACCGCGCGCATGCTCGACATCGCGCCCGGCACCCTGGTCCACCACATCGAGCGGATGCGCACCGCCGACGACGAGCCCATGGCGGTCGAGCGCTCCAACATCCCGGCGGCGATGGTGCCGGGGCTGGAGGACTTCGACCTGGCCGAGCGCTCCCTGTACGAGGTGCTGGAGAACGAGTACGACATCCTCCTGGACTCCGGTGAGCAGACGATCGAGGCGGGGATCTGCGACTCCGCGGACTCCCGGCTGCTCGGTCTGCCCGCCGGCAGCCCGGTGCTGGTCATGCAGCGCCGGAGCTTCGCGAAGGGACAGTGCGTGGAGTTGGCGCTGTCCACCTACCGCGCCGACCGCTACCAGCTGCACTCGCGGCTGGACCCCCGTCGGCACGGCGACTGAGCAGGGGGTGTGCGGTGGGCGCCGCCCGTCGTGACGGGTGGGTGTCGGCCGCACTCCCTCAACATCGCGCCCGGAGGGCGCAGTCCGAGAAAGGCCCCCCATGAGTCCGGACCAATCCCCCGCCACGACCGAACGGTCGACGCCGCAACGGTCGTCCAGTTCCCTGGCGGTGCTGCAACGCCTGGGCCGCAGCATGATGATGCCCATCGCGGTCCTGCCCGCCGCCGCCCTCCTCCTGCGCCTCGGGCAACCCGACCTCCTGGGTGCCGACGGTGTCGCCAGCTGGCCCGGAATGAGCTGGATGGAGACCGTCGCCGGCGTGATCGGCCAGGCGGGCAACGCCCTGTTCGAGGCGATGCCGCTGCTCTTCGCGGTCGGTGTGGCGATCGGGTTCGCCAAGCGCGCGGACGGCTCGACCGCGCTGGCCGCCCTGGTCGGCTACCTGGTGTTCGACCGCGTCACCAAACTGCTCTTCTTCGAGCAGGGCGGAGAGATCGGTGAACGGGTCACACTGGTGGTGGACTCCGCGTCCATCGTCAACTGGGGGGTGAAGAACCCCAGCGACGTCCTCGGCGGCATCGTCATCGGTATCGTCACGGCGGTGCTCTGGCAGCGCTACCACCGGATCAAGCTGCCCACATGGCTGGGCTTCTTCGGCGGCC
>NZ_ANBC01000017.1 GCF_000341125.1 Nocardiopsis lucentensis DSM 44048
CCTGATCGCCGTGGTCTTCGGACTCGTCTGGCCCACGGTCGGCGGCTGGATCAACGACCTGGGCGCGTGGATCATCGGCGCCGGGTCGGTCGGTGCGGGCATCTACGGCGTGATCAACCGCCTTCTGCTGCCCCTGGGCCTGCACCACATCGTCAACTCGGTCGTGTGGTTCGTGTTCGGCGAGTACACCGATCCGGAGACCGGCACCGTGTACCTGGGCGAGATCAACCGCTACCTGGCGGGTGACCCGAGCGCGGGCGGCTTCCTGTCGGGCTTCTTCCCCGTCCTGATGTTCGGTCTGCCCGGTGCGGCGCTGGCGATCTGGCGCTGCGCCCACCCGTCCCAGCGCGCGAACATCGGCAGCCTCATGATCGCCGCCGCGCTGACCGCGTTCGTCACGGGTATCACCGAGCCGATCGAGTACGCGTTCATCTTCGCCGCCCCGGTGCTGTTCGCGGTGCACATCGTGCTGACCGGCGTCGCGATGGCCGTGCTCAACGCCATCGACGCCCACCTGGGCTTCGGCTTCTCGGCGGGAGCGATCGACCTGCTCATCAACGCGACGAAGTCGAACACGACGGGGCTCGTGTGGATCCTGGCGATGGGCGTCGCCTACTTCTTCCTCTACTACTTCGTGTTCATGTTCCTCATCAAGAAGATGAACCTGCCCACGCCGGGCCGCGAGCCCGCCGAGGACGACGGGACGGCCGCGGCCGCCTCCGGGACCGGCGGGG
>NZ_ANBC01000018.1 GCF_000341125.1 Nocardiopsis lucentensis DSM 44048
CGGCGAAGGACGGGGACCGCACCGGCTGAGCCGTGCGCGGCGGAGAACGGCGGTGAGGAATTCGGCGGAGCCGGGTCGCCTCACCGCCGTCCGCTCCGAATGAGGGGGGAAGACGAAGCCCTCTCGAAAGGCGGAGCGATGAACGCGCGGACTCCGAAGGCGGGGCGGTGGCGCCGTCCCCTGGTGCTGTGGCCGGTGGCCGGTCTCGTCCTGGTCCTGGTGGCGGCCGGCCTGTGGGCCTTCCAGCCCTGGCGGCTGTTCACCACGCGCACGGTCGAGGAGCCGCCGCCGGCCGCGGCCTCGGCCCCGAGCGCCCCCGACGGCGAGGGCCGGGCAAACGGCGAGGACGGCGAGGACCGGGACGGCGGCGAGGCGGGCGGGGAGACCGAGCCGGTGGTCCTGGCCGGGGGCGAGTTCATCACCCAGGAGCACGACACCTCCGGCACGGTCACCGTCCTGGAGCTGCCCGACGGGTCACGGCACGTCCGCCTGGAGGACCTCGCCACGAGCGACGGCCCCGACCTCCATGTCTGGATCACCGATCAGGAGGCGGGCGGCGACTGGTCCAAGTACCGCGACGGCCGCTACGTCGCCCTCGGCGAGCTGAAGGGAACCCACGGGTCGGCCAACTACGAGATCCCGGCCGACGCCGACATCTCCGGTATGACGAGCGTGGTCATCTGGTGCGACCGGTTCTCGGTCGCCTTCGGCTCGGCTCCGGTCGACCTCTAGGGCATCGGACGGCCAGAACACCGGAACGCGTGTGGGCGCGGCCCCGAGGGGGCGCGCCCACACGCGTTCAGCGGCTAAAA
>NZ_ANBC01000019.1 GCF_000341125.1 Nocardiopsis lucentensis DSM 44048
GGCACTTCTTGAACTTCTTGCCCGAGCCGCAGGGGCAGGGAGAGTTGCGAGCGGTACCGGCGTACTCGTCGGTGGACTCGCTGTGCTGCTCGACGGAGCCGTCCTCGCTCGGAGCGGAGTACTGGAGCTGGTCGGGCCGACCCCCGTCGAAACCGGGAACCACGACGTCCTCCGCCGGCTCGGCCTCCTCGCTGGGGGCCTCGGCCTCGGCGGCCTCCTCCTCGTCGACGACGGTCGCGACGGCGCTCGCTCCGGAGGCCCCGCCGACGGTCGCGGCGGGCTTGGCCGCGGCGGAGGCGGTGAGGGTCGGCTCCTCCTTCTTGCGGACCTGGACCTCCAGGTTGAACATGTAGCCGACGGACTCCTCCTTGATGGCCTCCAGCATCTGCTGGAACATGTCGAAGCCCTCGCGCTGGAACTCGATCAGCGGGTTGCGCTGAGCCATCGCGCGCAGGCCGATGCCCTCCTGGAGGTAGTCCATCTCGTAGAGGTGCTCACGCCACTTGCGGTCCATCACCTGGAGGATGACCCGGCGCTCGACCTCGCGCATGGCCTCCTCGCCCAGCTCGGCCTCACGGGCGTCGTAGGCCTCCTTGGCGTCCTCCACGATCCGGTCGGCGATGAGCTCGCCGGTCAGGGTCGAGGCGTCGCCGTGGTCGTCGAGGAACTCGTCGACGGTGAAACTGACCGGGTAGATCTGCCGGAAGGCCCGCCAGAGGCGGTCAAGGTCCCAGTCGCTGGCGTCGCCGTCGGAGGTCTCGGCGATGACGTAGCCGCGGAGCACGTCCTCCAGCATCTCGACGACCTGGTCGCGCAGGTCCTGGCCCTCCAGCACCTTGCGGCGCTCGGCGTAGATGACCTTGCGCTGCCGGTTGAGGACCTCGTCGTACTTGAGGACGTTCTTGCGGATCTCGAAGTTCTGGGTCTCGACCTGTCCCTGGGCGGAGGCGATCGCCTTGCTGACCATGCCCGACTCGATCGGCTGGTCGTCCGGGATGTTCAGCTGGTTCATGAGGACCTCCAGGCGGCTGCTGTTGAACAGCCGCAGGAGGTCGTCCTGGAGGGAGAGGTAGAAGCGGGAGATGCCCGGGTCGCCCTGACGGCCCGAACGTCCGCGCAGCTGGTTGTCGATGCGCCGGGACTCGTGCCGCTCGGTGCCGAGCACGTACAGCCCGCCCACGTCGACGACCTTCTCGTGCTCCTCCTCGTACTCCTTCTTGGCCTTCTCCAGCGCCTCCGGCCAGGCCTCCTCGTACTCCTCCGGGGTCTCCAGCGGGCTCAGGCCGCGGTTCTGGAGCTCCTCGTCGGCGAGGAAGTCGGGGTTCCCCCCGAGCATGATGTCGGTACCGCGACCGGCCATGTTGGTGGCGACCGTGACGGAGCCGAGCTTGCCCGCGCGGGCGATGATCGCGGCCTCACGGGCGTGGTTCTTGGCGTTGAGAACCTCGTGCGGCACGCCCTCGCGCTTGAGCATGCGGGACAGCAGCTCGGACTTCTCGACGCTGGTGGTACCGACGAGCACGGGCTGACCGGCCTCGTGGCGCTCGGCGATGTCCTCGGCGACCGCCTGGAACTTGGCGTCCTCGTGCTTGTAGACGACGTCCTTGACGTCCTCGCGGATCATCGGCTTGTTGGTGGGGATCGGCACCACGCCGACGTCGTAGGTCTGGCTGAACTCCGCCGCCTCGGTCTGGGCGGTACCGGTCATGCCGGACAGCTTCTCGTAGAGGCGGAAGTAGTTCTGGAGGGTGACCTTGGCCAGGGTCTGGTTCTCGTCCTTGATCTTGACGCGTTCCTTGGCCTCGATGGCCTGGTGCATACCCTCGTTGTAGCGGCGGCCCGCCAGGACACGGCCGGTGAACTCGTCGACGATGAGGACCTCACCGTCCTTGACGATGTACTCCTTGTCCTTGCGGTAGAGCTCCTTGGCCTTGAGGGAGTTGTTGAGGAAGCTGATGAGGGGCGTGTTGACGGCCTCGTAGAGGTTGTCGATGCCCAGCCAGTCCTCGACCTTGGCCACACCGGACTCGGTGATGCCGACCGTGCGCTTCTTCTCGTCGACCTCGTAGTCCTCGTCGCGCTTCAGACGGGGAGCGATCTTGGCGAACTCGCCGTACCAGCGGGAGTTCTGCTCGGAGGGTCCGCTGATGATCAGCGGGGTGCGCGCCTCGTCGATGAGGATGGAGTCGACCTCGTCGACGATGGCGAAGAAGTGCTCGCGCTGGACCGTGTCGTCCAGGGACAGCGCCATGTTGTCGCGCAGGTAGTCGAAACCGAACTCGTTGTTCGTTCCGTAGGTGATGTCGGCCTGATAGGCCTTGCGCCGGTCGGAGGGGCGCATCTGCGGGCTGACCACACCGACTTCCAGGCCCAGGAAGTGGTAGATACGGCCCATGGTCTGGGCGTCGCGGCGGGCGAGGTAGTCGTTGGTCGTGATGACGTGGACGCCCTTGCCCGCGAGGGCGTTGAGGTAGACCGCGAGGGTGCTGGTGAGGGTCTTGCCCTCACCGGTCTTCATCTCGGCGATGTTGCCGAGGTGCAGTGCCGCGCCGCCCATGATCTGGACGTCGTAGGGCCGCTGGCCGAGGGTGCGCTTGGCGGCCTCGCGGACGGTGGCGAAGGCCTCCGGCAGGAGGTCGTCCAGCGACTCGCCGTCCTCGTACCGCTCCTTGTACTCCTTGGTGAGGTCCCGCAGCTCCTCGTCCGACAGGTCGACGTAGTCCTCCTCGAGGGAGTTGACCTGGTCCTTGAGCTTGGTGAGCCGGCGCAGGGTCTTTCCCTCACCCGCGCGCAGGAGCTTACTGAGTATCCCTGGCACTTCCTATGCGCTCCTCGCAGATCGCGGTTGGCTCCACACGTGTGGAGAGTCAGACCTGGGCCCGCGGACCGCTGCCGCGCGACCGCGGTGGACGCCGGGGGTCCCTGGGCCCTCGGGGCTCCATCCTAGAGGACCACGGCCGCGAGGCCCGCACCCTCGGAACGGCTACACTCCGGCCGCACCCGAACACCGGCCGAAACCGGCCCGGCACGTCCCTTTTCCTTCCCTCCTACGAACGTGTGTAACGGGTTCGGATGTTCCCCGGCTTTTCGTGGTGTTTGCGCGGCTCCTGGTACCGCAGTGGGTAATGGATTCATATGAGGCCGCGCTGGTGACCCCGCTCCCGTGGTGCCATTGAGCGCGGCGCGCCGGAGGTGGATGGCGATGCGAGAGAGCCAGAGGAAGAGGAAGAGGGAGACGGAGACGGTCGAGGGCGCCCCGGCCCCACGCACTCCGTTCGAGTTGATCGAACGCGCGCTGTGGCAGCCGGGTTCGAGATCCCCCGGCCCCTCCTTGGATTCCGACCCGGGCTCGCGGTGGGAGCGCCACCGGCCGAAGGACGAGGAGGGGTTCGGGCACATCCGGGGGTTCCAGAGGCAGGGGGGCAACCTCGCGCCGACCCCTCGCCACCGGGGAAGCGCGCCCTCGTGGATCGCGGTCGGCCTGGCGTTCGTCGGCTTCGCCCTGGGCGGACTCGCCGTGGTGCTCGGCGGGACGATATGGCTCCTGATCGTGGGCGGACTCCTGATGGTGGCCGCCGCGGTGGTGGCCGCCGCGTGCGACATGCTGGCCGACGTGGTGCTCGACCCGCCGAGATTCGAGTCGGAGGAACCGCACACCACCCCGCTGCACCAGATCAAGCGCGAGCAGACGCGCCGAGGCGGCTGATCCGTCCCGGCGCCGGGCCGTGCCGATCGCGCGCACGGCCCGGCGCGTGTCCGGGGAGCGCCCGGAACGCGGTGACGGAGGTGGGGGAAACACCGAGGACCCGCCCCGAGCCTCGGGGCGGGTCCTCTCATGGGGTCCGTGGGTCGGGCGCCTCTGTCGAAGACGGAACGACCCCTGGAGGGCGGGGCCGCCCGCGTACGGGCGGAACGGGGCGGCCTCCCGTCGCTCAGTCCACGAGCCGGAGGACCCCGTAGTTGAAACCTCTGCGACGGTAGACGACGCTCGGCGCGTCCTTCACCTCGTCGTGGAAGAGGTAGAAGTCGTGTCCGACGAGTTCCATTTCCATCAGCGCCTGGTCGATGCTCATCGGCTTGGCCCGGTGGAACTTCTCCCGCACGATGACGGGAACGTCCCCCTGGGTGTCGAGTTCGACGAACTCGTCGGTGAACCGCTCGTTGACCTTGGCTCCGTCGATCTCCTCCTCACCGCTGCGCTGGGCGGGGGGCGCCTGTTCCGCGGTGGTGGTCTCGGTGACCAGGTCTCCGGCGAGATCCGCCGTGGCGGCGGCGACGGAGACCGGGGTGTGGTTGCCGCGGTGGACCTTGCGGCGGTCGGCGGCCTTGCGGAGACGGGCCTCGATCTTGTCGATCGCGAGGTCGAGAGCCCCGTGCCGGTCGGAGGCCGCGGCCTCGCTGCGGATGACCGGGCCGTTGGAGTGGATGGTCAGTTCAACCCGCTCGCGAACGTCCGCGAGCTTGGGGTTGCGCTCCGAGGACACCTCCACATCGACGCTCATGCCCTTCCGCTCCCACTTGGAGAGCCGTTCGAGCTTGTCCTCGACGTGCTGTCGGAACCTCTCGCTCACACTGGTGCGTCGACCCTTGACGATGATGTCCATAGGACCCCCTTCATCGCGTGGCCGCCGTGAAGGCGACGGCCAGGCTGGTTCTGCTCCCTTCCGCCTTGGGGGACGGAAGAGTGTCGCGCTAGCCCCCTTCCGCTGGTGGCCCCGTCCCATCGGGGCCACGGCTCGGTTGGAAGTGCGTATACCCACCAGAAGCACGGTCATCACGCGCACCAGGGCGCGAATGCCCGGGACCCCTGAGGAGGAGGAACGAACAACCACCGGATTCGTGACGAATCGGCCGCCGCCGAGGGGATCGACGGGCCGGAGAGGAGAGGGGCGAGCGCGTGGGACACGTCCTCGGGGCACGGGGACCGGACCCCGGGACGACGTGCTCCCGCGGGGTTCACCACCGAGGGCGAACCCCCGCGCAAGGGCATGCCACCCGTCCGGCCGACCTGGTCTTCGTCCCCACATCCGCCTGCTGAGAGTGTCGCCGCTCTTATCCGCGACTACTGCTCTTCTCCCTGTCATGAGGGACATCGGGACCCTCCGCGGGGCAGGGCTTACCTCTAAGGCGCACCGTGATCGGTCGACGAAAAGTCGCCTTACGTGGGCCGTTTCGCCTGCGCCTGGCATCGGCTTTTCCGGACCGCTTCCCGGTCTCCCCGGGAGCTCGGTCATTCCGGCGCAACCACGGACCCGGACGGGTGCCATACCTGGACCGTAACCTGTCCGGACGCGTCTGTCAGGTAGCCGGGGCCTCCCCGGGCCCCCCGCGACCCCGCCAAACCCCTGCACAGGCGGGCTTTTCACCCGTTCACGAGAGCTTCGTAAAACCTTCACCGCAGGCCAGCCGACCATCGGCCCCGGCCGACCGACACCCCGGCCGGGCGGCACCAGCCCAACCGTCGGGTGTCCTGCCCGCCGTGGGTCGCCCCGCGGACACCGCGCTCATCCGCGTCGCCCCCGGACGTCAAGCGGCCCAGACCGGAGACGTCCACGCGGCCGCCGCGACACCCGTCCCTGCACCACCGGTCCAGCGACTGCTCATCGGGGCTGGCCGGAAACGCTGACGAACGCGTCAGGGAACCCGTTCGGCCAGGACCACGGCTCCCACGACCGGCACACCCGCGCACCGCAGCGCACGCGCGGCCTCGGCAACCGTCGCCCCCGTGGTCAGCACGTCGTCCACCACCACCGCCCGGTGCCCCGCCAGCGCACCGGTCCCCACGTCACCCAGGCCGACGGAGCCGGTGACCGCGGTGAAGACGCCCACCCTGTTGACCAGGCGCTCGGCACGTCCCAGGCCGACCTGGGGACGGACCCGGCGGCGGTACCGCAGGAGCGGAGCCACGCGTCCCACGTGGCCGGAGCGGTCCAGGCACGCGTCCGCCAGGCGGGCGACCGGGCCGCCCCGGTGCCACGGCGGCCCCCGCCCGGGGATCGGAACCAGCAGGGTGTCCGGGCCGGCCCACCCCGTCGCCGCGTAGACGGCCGCCAGTCGACCGCCGAGCGGCCCGGTCAGGGCGTCGGCCCCGCCCTCCTTGTAGGCGAGCAGGACCCGCCGGTCGTACCCGGCGTAGGGGCCCGCGGCCCAGACCGGAGGGCACCCGGGCCTGGGCGCGCATCGCCGGGGGCGCCGGTCGAGCAGGGCCAGGCAGTCGCCGCACAGCGGCCCGGACGCCACCGCGCAGGCGACACAGGGCTGGGGCAGCAGCAGGTCCAGCAACGCGGCGAACAGTCGTGCCCACGCGTGCCGGAGCCAGCCGACGAAGTCGTCCATACCTCAAGGATCCGCGGGCCGAGGCGGGCCCGCCAGACCGAACCCGCACCTGTGGACAACCGGCGGCGAACCACGTCAGCCGGGGTAGACCGGCGAGGCTCCCTCAACCACGTTCTCCCAGTTCACCCGGTCGTTGGAGAGCCACACGTTGCCGTCCTCGCCACCCGCGATCAACGGCTGCCCCGGGGCGCCCGACACGGTCGTCATCCCCGCGACGGGAGCGCCCGCGCTGGCCGGAGGCGTACCGCCGTCCAGGGAGACCAGGAAGGCCTGGCTGGTGCCGCCCTCCCGACTGCCCAGGGCGACCAACTGGTCACCGGAGCGCCACGCGATGTCCGTGACGTCGGCGAGGTCCCCGGCCAGCATGATGAAGTCACCGACGGACACGCGTCCGTCCTCGTCCACCACGACGCGGCCGACCTCCAGCGCGCGCTCGCCGTCGACCTCGGTCACCACCGCGGCGCGGGTCCCGTCACGGGAGATGCGGAACTCCACCACCGAGCGGTCGTCCAGTTCGGAGACGTCGACCCCCACGACCTCGTCGCCGTCGCGCAGCATCCACAGCGCCGTCGCGCCGGGTTCGGGCGGCGCCTGGGCGGTCAGGCCGTCGGCGGGGGGATCCGACCCGGGGTCCTCCGGCCCGTTTGGGGACTCGTCGGCGCCCTCGCCCGTGCCGCCGTCCTCGGCCCCGTCCTCGGCGGCGGGCTCCTCCACCTCCTCGACCACCCACAGGTTCCTGTCCACGTCCCAGGACACCCCGGTGAAGACCCCGTCCGACAGGACCTCCTGGACCCCGGCGTCCGCGCTGGTGAAACTCGTGACGACCTCGCCGCCGCCCACGGTGATCCCCGCGACCGTGCTCTCCTGCATCGACACCGCGAAACGCTCCAGTGGAACCTCACCCGCTCCGAGGGGGCCGGGGACCCGCTCGGCGTCGCTGGGCGCGTCCGGAGCCAGCTCGGAGGCCGACCACAGCTGCCCCTCCTGCGTGTAGTAGGCGCGCATCCCGCTCGTGGCGGCGCCGGGGCTCACCCTGGCCCAGTAGTCGCTGCCCGGGCGCGGACGCTCGGCCCGCTCGCCGTCGGCCCCCGGAAAGGCGACCTCGGAGCCGTTCACCACCAGGGTGAACTCCTCGACCCCCGGAACCTGGCGCAGCGTCCACGCGATCTGGGCGCCCAGGAGGAACTCGAACTCGTCCGTCTCCGGCACACCGTTGACGCGGATCTCGGCGTGTTCCTCGTCCACCTCGGTGGTCGCGCCCTGAAGCAGGGCCGAGTTCACGGCGGGCGCCAGCCAGTCGGTGGGGCCGCCGACGAGCCTGCGCAGCAGGCGATCGGCCATCTCGTCGGTGGGACGTACCGGGAGGTAGACCGGGTCCGGCACCAGGGCGGTGCCCTCCCGGTTGTAGTAGTACAGGTTGAACGAGCGGTGGGTGCGCTCCACGTCGAGCTGGCTGAGGATCAGCTCGTCGGGCAGTTCGCTCACGCGCCACTCGCCGTCGGGGTCGCCGTTCTCCCGAACGAGGGTGAAGACGAAGTCCTCGAGCCGACTCGAATCGCTGGGGACGTACTTGCCGGTCTCGTCGATGGTGGCCACCAGGGTGGTACTCATCCGCACGTTGGTGGTGAGCCCGTCGGAGCTGGCCTCGGGGACGAGGGCCACCGACTCGGCTCCCCCCACCACCTGGACACTGCCGCTGGGAGACCACGTCCGGGCGGTCTCCTCGACCATGTAGCTGCGGGCGGCCCCGTGGTCCTCCTCGAAGCTGCCCATGTCCCTGAGGAACCCCCGGACCAGGGCCTCCGGGCTCATGCCCGGCTGGGGTCCGGCGGGCAGGAGGCGCACGTACGCCCCGCCTCCGCCAGAGGGGCCACCGCCGTCGCCCGGGATGACGGGGCCGGTCATGGGAACCGTCGCGCAGGCGGTCATCGCCGCGCACGTGAGGGTCGCGGCCAGCGCGGCCCGCACCCCCCGGGAGATCCGGTCCGGTCCGATCACCGCGCGTCCTCCTCGCCCCGTTCGGTGTCCTCTTCCGGTTGGTCGGTCCGGTCCGCGCGCTCCGACCGCTCGGCCGCGCCCCCGGCGTCCCTGTCTCCGTAGGAGGAGAAGTTACGCCCCAGCGCGATCTCCGGGGGCACCAGGGGGAGCGGGGATCCGCGCAGCTCGGTGCCGGACTTGCGCGGCAGCGACAGGCGGAACTGCGAGCCCTGGCCCGGCATGCCCCACGCCTGGAGCCAGCCGCCGTGCAGCTGGGCGTCCTCCTTGGCGATGGCCAGGCCGAGACCGGTCCCGCCCGTGGTGCGCACCCGCGCCGGGTCGGCCCGCCAGAAGCGGTCGAAGCACAGGTGCTCCTCCCCCTCCTTGAGCCCGACCCCGTAGTCGCGGACGGCCACGGCCACCGAGTCGCGGTCTCCCGCCGCGGCCACCACGACGTCGCGCCCCTCGCTGTGCTCGATCGCGTTGACGACGAGGTTGCGCAGGATGCGGTTGATCCGGCGGGTGTCGAACTCGGCCACGCAGGGTTCGGCGGGAAGACGCAGGACGACCTTGATCCCCCGCCGCTCGGCGATCTGCTCGGCGTCGCCGACGGCCTTCATGACGGCGTCGCGGATGTCCACCGACTCGATACCGAGGGTCGCCGCCCCGGCGTCGTGCCGGCTGATCTCCAGCAGGTCGGCCAGGAGCTCCTCGAACCGCTCCACCTGGCTCTGGAGCAACTCCACGGACCTGCGCTGGGTGGGTTCGAACTCCTCGCGGTCGTCGAACAGGAGATCGCCCGCCATCTTGATGGTGGTCAGCGGGGTGCGCAGCTCGTGGGAGACGTCGGAGACGAACTGGCGCTGGAGCTTGGACAGCTCCTCCAGCTCCTGGATCTTCTCCTGGAGGTTGCCCGCCATGTCGTTGAAGGACACGGCCAGCCGCGCGAGGTCGTCCTCTCCCTGCACGGTCATGCGCTCGGTGAGGTCCCCCGTGGCCAGCCGCTCGGCCGAGCGCGCGGCGGAGCGGACCGGGCTCACCACCTGACGGGTGACGACGAAGGCGATCAGCCCCAGGAGGACCACCAGCAGCACACCCACCAGGGCGACGGTGCGCTGGACCAGGTCGAGGATCTCCTGCTCGTGCTGGAGCGGGAACACGTAGTAGAGCTCGTAGGCGTAGGTCAGCTGGGCCCCGACCACGAGCGCGGGCTCGGTGACGCCGTCATGGGTGATGCTCGTGTACGTGTGGTACTGCTGGTCGGGAGTCTCGGACTGGCGGACCTCGTTGATCAGCCGTTGCGGGACGGCCTCCTCCAGCCCCTCCGGGAACGTGTCGTCGTCGCCGGTGGCGTAGCCGTTGTCACCGCCCACCGACGGCAGGATCAGCACGCCGTAGAGGCCGGTGTCGCCCCTGCGGTTGGTCAGCTCGCTGGTGATGTTGGTCAGGAGCCGGTCGCGGTCGGCGACGGCGACCTCGTTCTCCCGCAGCTCCTCGATCGCGTAGGTGAGCCCCGCCCGGTGGTCGTTGACCGAGGTGTCGATCTTGGCTTCCAGGAGGCCGCCGCGCACCTGGCTGACCAGGACGTAGCCCAGCCCGATCATCACGACCAGGGACAGCACCAGGGTCGTGGAGATGACGCGCAGGTGCAGGGAGCGGCGCCAGTTGGTCTGCACACCGCGTACCAGCGCCCTCGCCGCTCGTTGGGCGAAGGCGTAGGCCCGTGTCAGACCGGTACTCGTGTCGCGCGCCTTGTCTGCGGGTGCCCCTGGGGCCGGGGCCGCCCGGTCCTCGCCGGGGTCGGCCTCCCGGTCCTCCTCGGGTGCGGCTGACGTCATGGGTGATGGGTCCGGATCAGGCGGTACCGGCCTTGTAGCCGACACCGCGGACGGTCACGACGACCTCGGGGTGCTCGGGGTCCTTCTCGATCTTGGCGCGCAGGCGCTGCACGTGAACGTTGACCAGGCGGGTGTCGGCCGCGTGGCGGTAGCCCCAGACCTGCTCCAGCAGCACCTCGCGGGTGAACACCTGGCGCGGCTTGCGGGCGAGTGCGACCAACAGGTCGAACTCCAGCGGCGTGAGGCTGATCTGCTCACCGTCGCGGCGCACGGCGTGCCCGGCGACGTCGATGGTGATGTCCCCGATCTGGAGGACCTCGGGGGCGGGCTCCTCGGTCCGGCGCAGGCGCACGCGGACGCGGGCCACGAGCTCCTTGGGCTTGAAGGGCTTGACGATGTAGTCGTCGGCGCCCGACTCCAGGCCGAGGACGACGTCGATGGTGTCGCTCTTGGCCGTGAGCATGACGATCGGGACGTTGGACTCGGAGCGGATCTGGCGGCACACGTCGATACCGTCGGCCCCGGGCAGCATCAGGTCCAGGAGCACCAGGTCGGGCTTGGTCTCGCGGAAGGCCTCCAGGGCCTTGTCCCCGTCATGGACGAACGACGGCTCGAACCCCTCACCCCGCAGCACGATGCCGAGCATCTCGGCGAGGGCGAGGTCGTCGTCGACAACCAGTACACGTCCCTTCATAGGTGCGTCCGGCGCCGGGCTCGGAACCTCCTCGCGGGCGGTCCTCGCGGCGCCTACTCCTCTCTCCTGGAACACTCGAGCGGCGGATGTGGGCGGTGCCCGTGTTCCCCGTGTACGGGGAAGGACGTCCCCCTACGTGGGGAACCGCGGTCGTCCCCCCAACCTTGCCACCTTCGGGCAACGTTGGGAGAGTGGTCGACGTTTTTCGACCCCTCGGGGCCAGTTTCGGTCACCGGCGGCGGCGACCCGGCTGAGCTGCGCCGGGAACGCTTACCTCTGAACCGGCTGGTAACAGAAAGCATACAAAAGGAATGAAGTGCCTAGGTTGGGCTCCGAACTGCCACGGGGCCGCCTAAGTGCGGTGCGACCGGCCGGTAGGTTGGGAAGAAGAGCACGGATCGCACAGGATTCGGCTCACGCAGCGTAACCGAACTTCACGGAGGGCGTGGCCAGATGAGCCAGGAGGACGAGCACCGCGACTCTCCGGGGACCGCCCCGGAGGGACCGGAACGCGAGCGGCCCTCCGGTTCCGGAGCGCCCGCGGGATCCGGAACGCCCGACGGGGGCGGCGGCTGGTCGGCCCCCGGCCAGGGCCCGGCGCCGGGCGTCCCGGGCGGCGTGTCCGGTGGCGCGGAGTCCCCCGGCGTCGCCGGACCCACCGCTCCCCCCGGGCGGGACACCGAACCCGAACGGCCCGCCCAGTACGGCTGGCCGGACGCCCAGCCCGGTCCGGCGGCGGGCTACGGCCCTCCCGCCGCGGCACCGGGTTACGCGCCGCCGGGGACGCCGCCCGGCTACGGCCCGCAGGGAACACCACCCGGTTACGGTCCTCAAGGAGCGCCCCCCGGCTACGGCCCGCAGGGCCACGGGTATCCCGGCCGTCCGACCGCGCCCAAGCCCGGCGTCGTGCCGTTGCGCCCGATGACCGTCGGCGACCTGTTCAACGGCGCGTTCGCCCTGATCCGGAACAACCCGAAGACCACCGCCGGGTTGGCGATGATCGTCGTCGCGGTCACCAGCGTCATCAGCGCCGTCGGCTTCGGCGGGACGATGCGCGACTACGGCGTCTTCTTCGACCAGGCGCTCAACGACCCGGCCTCCCTCGACCCCGCGGAACCCATCCCGGTGTCCACGTGGTCGATCATCACCACCTACGGCGGGGCCCTCCTCTCCCAGGCCGGGTACATCCTGGTCACCGGCCTGCTCACCGCCGTCGTGGGTCTCGCGGTCCTGGGCCGCAGGCTCACCCCGGGTGAGGCGTGGGCGGCCATCCGCGACCGCCTCTGGACCATCGTGGGTCTGGCCCTGATCCAGTTGCTCATCTACTTCGGCCTGACCCTCGCCACGGCCCTCGTGGGCATCGTCGGCGTGGGCGTCGGAGCCGCCCTACTCGTGTCCGGGGCCGTCGAGGCCGGGATCGCCGTGATCGTCCTGGCGCTGGTCGCCGTGGCCGCGTGCGTCTGCGTGTTCCTGTGGATCGTGGTCCGCATCCACTTCGCCATGCCGGTCGTCGTGCTGGAGCGGGTCGGCGTGTTCGCCTCCCTGGCCCGGTCCTGGCGCCTGACCCGGGGCAGCTGGTGGCGCGTCTTCGGGATCATCCTCCTGACGATGCTCCTCGTCGGCCTGATCGGCGGCCTTCTCACCACCCCGTTCACCATGGGCTCCCTGGCGCTCGTGTTCCTCTTCCCGGTCGAGGCGTGGATGCCGGTCGCCTCGGGCGCGCTCATCTACGTCGGCGAGGTCCTGATCAACGCGTTCACCACCCCGTTCGTCGTGGGCGTGGCCACCCTGCTCTACATCGACCTGCGGATGCGGCGCGAGGGCCTGGACCTGCGTCTGCACGAGGCCGCACGCGCGGGACACCAGGTCGGCCCTGAGGTCTACCTGCCGGAGTGGCGCGGGTGAGTGCCGTGGTCCCGGCGGAGGTGACCCGGGAGGAGGGGCGTCGGCGCGCGGTCGAGGAGCTGTCCGACCCGCTGTACGGAGAGCGGGCGCCCACGCTCCTCGACCGGATCCAGGAGTGGATCCTCGACCTCCTGGGCGGGGCGGCCGCGGCGGGCTCGGGCGTCATCGGCGGCTGGGTCGTGCTCGGCCCCCTGCTGATCCTTCTCGCCGGTCTGCTCGTGTGGCTGATCATCTACCTGCGGCCGTCGGCGAGC
>NZ_ANBC01000020.1 GCF_000341125.1 Nocardiopsis lucentensis DSM 44048
CCGATCACCGGGCCGCCGCCGAGCGGCACGAGGCCGCCGGTGAGTTCGCCGCCGCGGTGACCGAGCGGATGCGCGCCATCAGCGTCGCGCTGGAGGACCGGGCCGTGATCACGCCCCGCGTCGGACGGACCGCCACCGAGTTGGCCGCGGAGGCCTCGGCGGTCCTGTCTGGCGAGTCGGACGGCCTGGCCGAGGGGGCGCGGATCTTCAACGACGTGGCCTACGGCGACCGCCCCGCCACCGCCGACGCCGCCCGGGTCCTGCGCGAGCTGGACGCGCGACTGGAGTCGGCCCGTCCCGCCCAGGCCGGGGAGGAGGCCCGGTGACCGCCCCCGCCCGGACCGCGCCCCCCACGCCCCCGGCCCCCCGCCCGGAGTCCGCCGAACCGGGCGGCGGCGGGATCGCCCGGCTGTGGCGCTCGGTCCGCACACCGCTCATCCTCCTCACCACGTTCGTCGTCGTCGCGGTCCTGCTCTCGCTCGGCGCCGAGCGGTTCCCCGAGGGGTACCTGGAACCGGGGAGCGTCTCCCCCGACGGGACGCGGGCCCTGGTACGTCTTCTGGGGGAGGACGGCGAGGTCCGGATCGCGCGTTCCTCGGCCGACGCGGCGGACGCCGTGTCCGGTGCCGGTGACGACGTCGTCCTACTGGTCTCGCTGGACCACCGGCTGCTGCCCGAGGAGCTGGACCGGCTCGCGGGCCTGGACGTGGACACCGTGTTGGTCCAGCCGTCGCTGTCCGCACTGTCGGAGTTCGCTCCGGGGGTGGACGTCACGGGCCGGATCGACGACGGTGCGGCGCTGGCCCCGGCATGCGACCTGCCCGGCGCCGTCGCGGCGGGCGAGGCCGGTGTCGGCGGCGAGCTGTACACCGCCCCCCGGAGCACCGAGGCCGTGGGCTGCTACCCGTCGGCGGCGGGCGACGCGCTGCTCCAGGTGACCGAGGACGGGACGACGACCACGGTGCTGGGCACGGGCCTGCCCCTGACCAACGGGGCGCTCGCCGGTCACGGGAACGCGGCTCTGGCGCTCAACCTGTTGGCCGCGGACGAGGTCGTGTGGCTGCGACCGGACACCCCCCGGGTGGGCGGCGACTCCAGCCTGTGGGAACTGCTCCCGTCGGGGGTGCGGTGGTCGGTGGTGCCGCTGGTCGTGGCGCTGGGGCTGCTCGCCGTGTGGCGCGGACGCCGGATGGGCGCGCTCGTGCCCGAAGCGCTGCCGGTCGTCGTGCGTGCCGCGGAGACCACCGAGGGCCGCGCCGGGCTGTACCAGTCCCGCCGTGCACGGGGTCGCGCGGCCGACGCGCTGCGTCGGGGGTTCCGGGAGCGGGCGGTGCCCAAGCTCGGGCTCGACCCGGACGCCTCCCCGGAGGCCGTCGTGGCGGCCGTGGCCGCACGGACCGGCGACGACCCCGCACGACTGCGCGCCGTGGTCTACGGCGATCGGCCCGACCCGTTCACCGCCGATGACCCGTCGTTGGTCCGGCTCGCCGACGAACTGGACGAACGCACCCGGAAGCTGCGGTGACCCGGGCAGAACGGGCCCCGCGACAGACCATCGAGGAATCGAGAGAGGTAGACGGCGTGAGCGCCTTCACATCCGAGGCACTGCCCTCCGCCGACGAGGCGAGAGCGGCCCTGACCGCCCTGCGCCGGGAGGTCGGCAAGGCGGTCGTGGGCCAGGACGAGACGGTGACCGCTCTGGTCGTGGCCCTGCTGTGCCGGGGCCACGTCCTGATGGAGGGTGTGCCGGGCGTGGCCAAGACACTGCTGGTGCGCACCGTGTCGGCCGCCCTGTCCCTGGACCACAAGCGGGTGCAGTTCACCCCGGACCTGATGCCGGGGGACGTGACGGGTTCGCTCGTCTACGACCAGCACACGGCCAAGTTCGAGTTCATGAGGGGCCCGGTCTTCACCAACCTGCTGCTGGCCGACGAGATCAACCGGACCCCGCCCAAGACGCAGGCGTCGCTGCTGGAGGCGATGGAGGAACGGCAGGTGACGGTCGAGGGCGACCCGGTGGCGCTGCCGGAGCCGTTCATGGTCGCCGCGACGCAGAACCCGGTGGAGTACGAGGGCACCTACCCGCTGCCCGAGGCCCAGCTGGACCGGTTCCTGTTGAAGGTGACGATCCCGCTGCCGGAGCGCGCGGCCGAGGTCGAGATGCTGGGCCGCCACGCGGCCGGTTTCGATCCGGGCGACCTGACCGCCGCCGGGGTGACTCCGGTCGCCGGGGCCGCCGAGCTGCGCGCCGCCCGGTTGGCGGTGGAGCGGGTCCGGGTGGCGCCCGAGGTTCTGGGTTACATCGTGGACCTGTGCCGGGCGACCCGCCAGTCGCCCTCGCTCCAGCTCGGGGCGTCCCCGCGCGGGGCGACGGCGCTGCTGCGGACCAGCCGCGCGTGGGCATGGCTGACGGGACGCGACTACGTGACCCCGGACGACGTGAAGGCGCTGGCCAAGGGCACTCTGCGACACCGGATCTCGCTGCGCCCGGAAGCCGAGCTGGAGGGCGCGACGACCGACGGGATCCTGGACGGTGTGCTCGCCTCCGTCCCGGTGCCGCGCTGATGGCGGTCACCGGACGGGCGGTCGTCCTCGCGGCCCTCACGGTGGCCGCGGTGGCGATCTCGGGGGTCATGGGCGCCTGGGTGACCGCGATCGCGCTGGGCGTGCTGATCGCGCTCCTCGTGGCGGACGTGGCCCTGGCGGCGAGCCCGAAGGCGATGCGCCTGTCCCGGGAGGGGGACACGACTCTGCGGTTGGGTGACTCGGCGACGGTGTACCTGACGCTGACCAACCCGACCCGGCGCGGATTGCGCGGGAGGGTGCGCGACGCCTGGCCGCCGAGCGCGAACGCGGGTCCGCGGACCATGCCGGTGCGGGTGGACGCGGGTGAGCGACGACGTCTGACAACCACGCTGACCCCGACCCGACGCGGCGACGCCCGCGCGGCCGGGGTGACCGTGCGCAGCATCGGTCCGATGGGACTGGCGGGCCGCCAGCGGACGCTGTCGGCGGAGTG
>NZ_ANBC01000021.1:0-6031 GCF_000341125.1 Nocardiopsis lucentensis DSM 44048
GGGAAGCTGTCGCGACTGAGGGAGCTGGAGGGCCAGCACACCGCGATGGTGCGCGGCCAGGGAAGCGAGTTCGACTCCCTGCGCGACTACGTCCCCGGAGACGACGTGCGGTCGATCGACTGGCGGGCGACCGCGCGGGGCGACGGGGTGGTGGTGCGCACGTGGCGGCCCGAACGGGACCGGCGCATCCTCATCGTGCTCGACACCGGGCGGACGTCCGCGGGAAGGGTCGGTGACACCCCGCGCCTGGACCACTCGATGGACGCGGCGCTGTTGCTGGCGGCGCTGGCGGGCAAGGCCGGCGACCGGGTGGACTTCCTGGCCTACGACCGGAGGGTCCGCGCACAGGTGCGGTCGTCGGGCAAGGGCAGCCAGGTGGGGCGGATCGTGGAGGCCATGGCGCCGCTGGAGGCGGAGCTGCTGGAGTCGGACCCGGCGGGGATGGTGTCGACCGTCCTGGGGACGCAGGGAAGGACGCGGCGGCTGGTGGTGCTGCTGACGGACCTGAACGCGGCGGCCTTGGAGGAGGGACTGCTGCCGAAGCTGGGCGCGTTGACGTCGCGCCACCTGGTGATGGTCGCGGCGGTCACGGATCCGGCCGTGGGCGCGATGGCGGCCGAACGCGGCAGCGCGGACGCGCTGTACCGGGCGGCCGCGGCGGAGCGGACGCTGGGCGAGCGGCGGCGGGTCACGGCGGAGCTGCGCCGGATGGGCGTGGAGGTGGTCGACGCCGACCCGGAGCACATCGCCCCGGCGCTCGCGGACGCCTACATCAACCTCAAGGCCCAGGGGCGGTTGTGACACCTACCGGAGGCCCAGGATGAGACGGCGGGCGTGGTCCGTTCGTCCAGTTCATCCGGCTCCAGGCGCCCGGCGGAGTCGCCCGGTCGAAGCTGGCGGTCGACCGCACGCATCTGGTCGACGAGAACCGATCATCGCCATACAAGCATGGCAATACCAAAGGTCGTACGACGTTGGTGGGTCGAAGAGCCCTGAGGTGAATCGAGTCGGCTCCCGCCCCGGGTGACATCGCGGGCACTATGGGGGGCATGGCTCCTCCCCCCGACGCGCACGAGAACTCCGCCCACGGGACCGTGTCCGGCCAACTGGTGCAGGCCAAGGACATCCATGGCGACGTGACGATCAACGTCTCGTCCGTTCCGGCGGCTCCGGCGTCGGACGTGGCCCTGGACCCGCCGCGCCTGGCGACCGCCGTACGCGGTCGTGACGACCTGTTGACCGTACTCGGCGACGCGATGCGGGCGGGTGCCGCCGTCCCCCACGTCCTCACGGGTCCCGGGGGTTTCGGGAAGACCACCGTGGCCGCCGCGCTCGCCGAGCGGGCGCGTTCCGACGGGTGGACGGTCTTCTGGATCCGGCCCGGCAGCGTCACGGCCAGCATGCTGGAGGCCGCCGTCGAGGTGGGCGGTTCCCGCGAAGAGGCCGAGCGTCTCCGAGGTACCCGGCACCAGGCGGCACGGTGGGTGTGGCGCCACCTGGATGGGGCGCCCCGGCCGTGGCTGTTGGTCATCGACAACGCGGACCGGCCGGAGGAGCTGGATCCCGACAACCGCGTCGGTGACCAGCTGGGGTGGATGCGCGCCAGTCCGGGCGGCTTCGTCCTCGTGACGAGCCGGATCGACGATCCCGCGTTGTGGGCCCCGGCCGAGGTGCACCGCGTGGGTGAGCTGGACGCCCGCTCCGCCACCAGGGCGCTCGCCGACCACGCGGGACTTCCCAGCCTTCCCGGAGCCGACGTGTTGGCCGAACGCCTGGGCGGCGTGCCGCTTGCTCTTCACCTCGCCGGACGCATCCTGGCCACGCACCGGGTGCTGTTCCCCGACGCGAACGCCCTGTTGGATCGCCTGGCCTCGGGCATCGAGTCCCTTGACGATCTCGCCGCGCCCTTCGTGGTGGGGACCGACGCGGACAGGAAACTGCTGTCCGGTGTCTGGGAACTGTCACTGCGACTGGTCGCGGAAAGGGACGCGTACGCGGCCCCGCTGCTGCGTCTGCTCGCTGTCCTGGGGCCCGAAGGAAAGGACATCCCACTTCGCCGACTCCCCATCTCCGAACTGCGGGAGGGGCCGTTCGACGGCATGGACGAGGCCGCGACGGCCCGGGCGGTCAACGCCCTCGTCGTCCACGGGCTGGTCAGCGTCACCACGCACCAGAACGAAACGTCACTTCGTCTTCATCCGCTTGTCTCCGAGACAGTACGCACGGCGCTGACCGAGGACGATGTCCCGCTGTTGGACGAGGCGGAACACCTGTTGGAGTGGCAGCGCGATCGTGACCTGGACATGGAGTCCGCGGCTCTGTTCATGATCACGATGTCGCGCATCCGGCTCCATTCGCAGGACAAACGCAGCATCGGGAACAGCGCTTTGAAGCTCATCGGGGCCATCGAACAGGTCCATCTTCAGGCGCTCCGCACACTGGTGTCGGTCGCCAGAACCCTCCTCCGGCTCGGGAGCACGTCAGAGGCGGAGGAGGTACTGATCGGGTGTGTCGACGCGGGCACGAAGTCGTTCGGTGCGCACGATGCGACGGTGATGTCCGCCAGGCACTTCCTGGCGGAGTCCCGGCTGTACCAGGACCGGTTGGATGACGCGGAGGAGGCCTTCCGCGCCGTGCACGCGGACCGCGCGCGGGTGTTCGGCGGCGAGCATCCGGACACTCTGGACAGCCTCTACCAGCTCGGCCTGATAGCGCTCAGAAGGGAACGCTGGGACGAGGCCACGGAGATCCTGGGTTCCGTGCGGGAGAAGCGGGCCCGGACCTCTGATGAGGAGGACCCACTGGCCCTCCTCGCCGCGCAGAACATGGCGTACGTGACCATGCGTCGGGGGGACCCCGCCGCGGCGGAGCCCGAGTTCCGGCACGTCCACACGACCCGGAAGCGTGACCTGGGCCCCGACCACCACATGACCGCTGACGCCGCCTACTACGTGGCGCTGGCACGCCTGGAGATGGGTGACGCCGAGAACGCACTCACCTGGTTCACCGAGGTCCTGCGCGTCTGGAACGCACAACTGAGTCAGGATCACCCACAGGTAGCCATGGTCGAGCGATCCATCGCCGAGGCGGAGAGGGCCGTCGCCCGCCGACCCGAGGCCCCGTGATACCTGGGTTCGCTTCCGCGAACCGCGCACACCAGGGCCACCCACTCCGCAGTCGCGATGCCGACATCACGACCTTCCGGGTGCTCGGAGTCCCTGACCCGGACACCGATCCGCGTAAGTGCGACCTCCACACAACAGGTCACGGCGGCGCTGTAGGAACTCTTGAACCAACGGGGGGTCTGTTCGTCCATGCGGCCGATGCTGCCAGAGCGAACCCCCGAGCGCCGGGTTTTCCGCCGAGTCAGGCCACCGGCACGGCCTGCGGGGCGTTCTCCAGATCCCCGGTCTCGCCCTTGTCGTGCGCCCACTTCCCCAGCGTGTACACGTAGGCCAGGAAGAGCGCCTCGGCGAGCACGCCGATGCCGACCCGCAGCCACACGGTCTCCACCCACCCGGTCACGAAGCCCTCGATGAGCCCGGAGACGAACAGCACCGCCACGAGTCCCAGCACCACCGCGACGGCCGCCCGCCCCTCCTCGCCCAGCGCCCGCAGCCGAGTCCGGTGGCCCGGCGCGATGATCGTCCACCCGAGCTTGAGGCCCACGCCGCCCGCCACGAACACCGCCGTCAGCTCCAGCAGCCCGTGCGGCAGGATCAGCCCGAAGAACACGTCCGCCCGGTCGTTGGCGATCATCATCGCCGCGACCTGGCCCACCCCCACCGCGTTGACCACCAGCACGTACAGGGTCCACAACCCCAGGAACACCCCGCCGATGACCGCCTGCGCCGCGACCCACGCGTTGTTCGTCCACACCCGCGCGGCGAACGACCCGGACGGGTTCTCCACGTAGTAGTTGGCGAAGTCGTGCTCGACGTACCTCGCCATGTCCTCCGGCGAACCGATCGCGTACAGCGCCTCCGGCGTGTTCACCAGCCACGCGGCCATCACCGTGGACACCAGAACCGTTCCCGCGGTCACCGCGATCCACCACCACCGCAGCCGGTACAGCACGGCGGGGAACACGCGGGGGANGGCGGAGGCGTGCGAGCCGGTCACCGCCGAGCGCGCGCGGGCCACCAGTGCCGACAGCCGTCCCACCAGCACCGGGTCCTGCCCGGAGGAGCGCACCACCGACAGGTGCGTGGAGACCTTCTGGTAGAGGTCGACCAGCTCGTCGATCTCCTCGCCGGACAGCCGTCGGCGCCTGCCCACCAGGCGTTCCAGGCGCTCCCACTCCTTGGCGTGCGCCGCCGCGAACACGTCGATATCCACGTGTGAGACCCTACTCGGTCGTTCCGTCCGTTCCGTTCCCCGGCCGCCGGAGCCCACCGGCGCGGGTGACGGTAGTGTCGGAGGACAAGGTTCGCACTTCGAGGGAGCGTGTGAGGTGTCCCATCCCGGCGGCGAGGCCCGCGAGGACGTGTCCGTCACGACTCCGCTGGTCACGGGCGACGCGGTGGTGCTCGACCTGCGCCCGGCGGGCTTCGCGACCCGCGCCGCGGCACTCGCGCTGGACATCGTCCTCCAGCTCTTCCTCCTGGCCGTCCTGGCCGTGGCCGCGACCTGGATCAGCACGGGCGTCGACCCCGCCGCCACGACGGCGTTCTTCACCGCCGCGCTCGTCCTCATCATCGTCGGCTACCCGGCGGCCTTCGAGACCGTCTCCCGCGGCCGCTCCCTCGGCAAGCTGGCGATGGGGCTGCGCGTGGTCGGCACCGACGGCTCCCCCGTCCGGTTCCGCCAGGCCCTGGCCCGCGCGCTGACCGGGTTCCTGGAGATCTGGCTGACGACCGGCGTCATCGCCCTGTTCACGTCGATGGTCAACCGCGACGGCCGACGCGTGGGCGACTTCCTCGCGGGGACGATGGTCGTCGAGGAGCGCACCGGGCGCCGCCACCAGGAGTTCATCCCGATGCCCCCGCACCTGGCCGCCTGGGCCGCGAACGCCGAGTTGTCCCGGCTCTCGCCGGAGACCGCGGCCTCCGCCCGCCAGTACGTCCTGCGCTACGGGGAGTTGGCCGAGCACACCCGACACGAGATGGGTGTCCGCCTGGCCGACGCGGTGTCCGCGCAGATCAGCCCACCTCCGCCGCCGGGAACCGCCCCGCCGCACTTCCTGGCCGCGGTGCTCGCCGAACGCCGCCGCAGACACGAGGAGGCCGCGTGGCGTGACGGAGCCACCGGCCCCCGCGCGACCGGCTGACCCGGTCAGGGGCGCCAGGAGCGCAGATAGGCGTCCTGGTCGGGGGTGAGCACGTCGATACCGACCCCCAGCTCCGCCAGTTCGAGCCTGGCCACCTCGGTGTCGGTCTCCTCCGGCACCTCCGCCACGCCGGGTTCCAGGTCCGCGTGGTTGCGCGCCAGCCACTCCGTGGTCAGCGCCTGCACGGCGAAGGACATGTCCATGACGGCGGCCGGGTGTCCCTCCGCCGCCCCCAGGTTGACCAGTCGGCCCTCGGCGAGCAGCAGCACGCGGCGGCCGTCGCCGAACACGTACTCGTCCGCCTGCTCACGCACCCCGTGGTTCACCTCGACCGCCATCCGGTCCAACGCCACCAGATCGATCTCCAGGTCGAAGTGGCCCGAGTTGGCCAGGATCGCCCCGTCGCGCATCCGCTCCAGGTGCTCGGCCCGGACGACGTCCCGGTTGCCGGTCACGGTGACGAACACGTCCCCGAGCGGTGCCGCCTCATCCATCGTGGTGACCGTGTACCCCTGCATGACCGCGTCCAGGGCCTTGACCGGGTCGACCTCGGTGACCACCACGCGGGCGCCCATGCCCCGAGCGCGTTCGGCGAGGCCGCGACCGCAGTAGCCGAACCCGGCCACGACGACGGTCCGGCCGGCGAGCATCGCGTTCGTGGCCCGCAGGATGCCGTCTATCGTCGACTGTCCCGTGCCGTACCGGTTGTCGAACATGCGCTTGGTGGCGGTGTCGTTGACCGCGACCATCGGCAGCCGCAGC
>NZ_ANBC01000021.1:6037-10120 GCF_000341125.1 Nocardiopsis lucentensis DSM 44048
TCGTGGTCTGCTCGCAGCCGCCCAGCACCCCCTCCATGAGGTCGGGGCGGACCGCGTGCACCGTGTTCACGAGGTCGCAGCCGTCGTCGAGAAGCAGGTGGGGCCTCGCCTCCAGGACCGTGACGAGGTTGCGGTCGTAGGCCTCCTGGTCCATCCCCGCCCATGCGTGGACCGCCACGCCGTACTCGGTGACCAGGGCGGCGGCGGTGTCGTCCTGGGTGGACAGGGGGTTGGAGGCGGCCAGCCAGACCTCGGCGCCGCCCGCGCGCAGCACGCGCAGCAGGTTCGCCGTCTCCGCGGTCACGTGCAGGCACGCGGCGACGCGCAGACCGTCGAGGGGCCGGTCCCGGGTGAACCGCTCGCGCACGCTGCGCAGCACGGGCATCGAGCGTTCCGCCCAGTCCACCCTGCGCACCCCGGCGGCGGCGAGGCCGAGGTCCGCCACCTCGTGCGAGGGGATAGTGCTCACTGCGTCACTCTCTCGTGGGCCGGGGCCGGGGAGCACCGCCCCCGGCCCGGCGCGCACCACTAGTACCGGTAGTGCTCGGGCTTGTAGGGGCCCTCGACGTCCACACCGATGTAGGCGGCCTGCTCCTTGGTGAGCGTGGTCAGCTTGACGCCCAGAGCGTCCAGGTGCAGACGCGCGACCTTCTCGTCGAGGATCTTCGGCAGCGTGTACACGTTGGTCGGGTACTCGTCCTGCTTGGTGAACAGCTCGATCTGCGCGATGACCTGGTTGGTGAAGCTGTTGGACATCACGAAGCTCGGGTGCCCGGTGGCGTTGCCCAGGTTGAGCAGACGCCCCTCGGAGAGCACGAGGACGGACGTACCGTCGCTGAAGGTCCACTCGTGGACCTGTGGCTTGATCTCCTTCTTCGAGACCCCGGGGACCTTGGCCAGCCCGGCCATGTCGATCTCGTTGTCGAAGTGCCCGACGTTGCCGATGATCGCCTGGTGCTTCATGCGGGTGATCTGGTCGGCCATGATCACGTTGAAGTTGCCGGTGGTGGTGATGAAGATGTCACCGGTCTCCAGGACGTCGTCCAGGGTGCTGACCTGGAAACCGTCCATGGCGGCCTGGAGGGCGTTGATCGGGTCGATCTCGGTCACGATGACGCGGGCGCCCTGGCCGCGCAGGGCCTCGGCGGACCCCTTGCCGACGTCGCCGTAGCCGCACACGACGGCCACCTTGCCGCCGATGAGGACGTCGGTGGCGCGCATGATGCCGTCGGGCAGCGAGTGGCGGATGCCGTACTTGTTGTCGAACTTGCTCTTGGTGACCGAGTCGTTGACGTTGATCGCGGGGAAGGCGAGGCTGCCGTCGCGCTGCATCTCGTAGAGGCGGTGCACGCCGGTCGTGGTCTCCTCGGTGACGCCCTTGATGCCCGCGGAGATCTTCGTCCACTTCTGCGGGTCCTTGGCCAGGCTCTCCCGCAGGAGGCGCAGGACGACGCCGAACTCCTCGCTGTCGGCGGTGTCCGGGTCGGGAACGGCGCCGGCGCGCTCGTAGTCGACGCCCTTGTGGACGAGCATGGTGGCGTCACCGCCGTCGTCGAGGATCATGTTGGGACCCTCGGCGCCCGGCCAGGTCAGCGCCTGCTCGGTGCACCACCAGTACTCCTCCAGCGTCTCGCCCTTCCAGGCGAACACCGGGACGCCCCTGGGGTCGTCGACGGTGCCGTCGGGGCCCACGACCACGGCGGCGGCCGCGTGGTCCTGGGTGGAGAAGATGTTGCAGCTGACCCAGCGCACCTCGGCGCCCAGGGCGACCAGGGTCTCGATGAGCACGGCGGTCTGCACGGTCATGTGCAGGGAGCCCATGATCCGGGCGCCCCGCAGGGGCTTGCTGTCGCCGTACTCCGCGCGAGTGGCCATGAGGCCGGGCATCTCGTGCTCGGCGAGCCGGATCTCGTCACGGCCGAACTCGGCCAGGGACAGATCGGCGACCTTGAAGTCGAAAGCCATGCGTTCCTCACTCGTGATCGTGGTGGCGCCCCTGATTCTAGGCACCCTCACGCGCGCATGGAGTAATTATGACAATCGTTTGTCAGATTCGCTTCGACTCGCGTGGAAAGTGGGTTAGGCTCGCGTCCATGGCCGCCCTCGACGACGCCTCGCCCGTATCCGACCGGCTCTCCACGCCGGGCGGGCCCGTGCCGATCTCGACCGCCGCCGACCAGGTGGGCACGACCGCGCGCATGCTGCGCTACCGCGAGGGCCTGGGGCTGCTTCCCCGCACACAGGAGCGGCCCACCGGGCGTGGCCATCGCCACCGCCGGTTCACCGAGGAGGACCTGCGCACGATCGCGGTCGGCCTGGAGATGGAGCGCGAGTTCGACATCCCGCCCGCAGCCCTGGCGTTCGCGCTGCGCGTGTTGGCCGAACCCGAGGTCCTGGCGCGGGTACGACAGCACGGGGAGCGGCTCGGCAGGCTCACCGCCGCCCCGGCACGGGCGATGGACTTCGAGAAGGAGAAGGCGATGCGGCTGCTCCACCACCGCCGCCCCTGAACCGACGACGCTCACGGCCACCGTGGGTTGACACGTGTGCGCGGCCGGTCACGGCCACACGACCGGCCTCCCGACAGGTTTTGGGACCGAGTCCGCGGGCTACGGATCCACACGTGGATACCCTTAGCAGCGGCGTGGCCCTGAACCGCCTCCCCGGCCATGTGCGCGACGAGCTCACCGACGTGGATCGCCTCCGGTCGATCTGGGCCCGGCACCGCCAAGGCCAGCCCCGGGACGCGCGTGCGGCCGCGCGTCGCGCCCTGATCCGACGCCGCGTTCTGGACCTGGGCGGAGCACCGGCCCTGGAGGACCTGGTGGTGTCCACCTCCGAGGAGGGGATGTCCGGACAGGCGGTCTCCGTCGACTACGTACGGGAGCTGGCCCGACGCGCCGCCGACCTGCCGACCGACTGCGCCTCCCGCTCCCCCGCCCGCCCCCTCAAGGACGAGGAGGCCCGCCGACTGGCCGACGCCGCCGCCCTGCCCGCCCATCCCGTGGTCCGAGCCGCGTACACCTTCGCCGAGTGTGTCGCGGTCCTGCGCGGACTCGACTGCGCGCAGGACGGATCCGACCGCGGCGCCGGGGCCGCGGCGCCGACCACCGCGGGAACCGGCGAGGACCCGCCGTGGGCTCTGCCGTGGATCCTCGCGTCCCTGGTGCTCCAGCGTTCCGACTACCCGCCCCTGCCGCCGGGCCCGGGCGCCTCCCCGCCGCCGTCCGACGGCCGGGAGCCCGGCGATCGGCTCCCCGCGCTGGTCCACTACTTCGCGCGCCTGGTCACCGGGACCCTGCGCGACGAGCTGTGCTGGGCGCCCGCGAGCGTTCCGCCCCCGCGGGTGCACATCCCCCCGCTGGCGTCGGTGACGTGTCGGCGGATCCAGGAGTACGTGCGATCGCGTCGGGCGTCACTGGGCCTCATTCTCCAGGCCCTGGACCCGGAGGCCCGGACGGTGGTGCGCTCGGGCGGGTTCGACGACACCCGGGAGGAGTCCTCGGACACGGCCCCCGTACCCGCCTCCCGGACGGTCCTCACACCCGGTGCCGCGCACTGGTGGACGGCTCTGGACCTGGTGGTCGGCGAAGCGTCGCTGACGCTGTTCGTGGTCGTACAGGAGGTCGGCCGCCCCCACACCGGCGTCCTGGCCGTGACCGCCGACGCGCGGCTCACCACTCCGGACGGGGTACGCGACGCGCTGGACATCTCCGGGGCGGACAGCGTCACCGTGATGCCGACCGACTGCGTCGACGATCGCTGGCCGCAGGTCCGCGACCTGGTGGATGAGGCGGTTTCCCGGGCGATGAACGCGCTCACCCAGGTCTGACCGCGACCGGAGATGTCCGCTGAGGGTGGTCGGGGCGTGCGGGGAGGACAAGAATCCCCGGCCGCGTGGGCGCCCGAAGACGGTCCGGGGCGAAACGGCGGGACCACGACGAACACCGCCTACTGACTGACCGCCAGCAGTACCAGGACGAGGATCAGGATCACGATGGTGATGAGCACGGCCGGGATCACCCAGCTCTGCTGAAGCACCGAGTCCTGTTCCACCGGGCGCGGCATCGGCTGGGGGGGGGC
>NZ_ANBC01000022.1 GCF_000341125.1 Nocardiopsis lucentensis DSM 44048
GGTGCGGCGGGTAGGCCCCGGGCATCCCCGGCCGAGGGTTCGTGGAACCGGGGTGGACCCCGAAGGGCGGCGGGGTGTTGCTCATGGGCTGGCCCATGGGGCGCGGGTTCGATGTACCCGGGTTCTGGCCCATGCGCGGGTCGGACACGTGCGGCGGGTAGCCCCCGAAGCCCTGCTGGGGACCCGAGGGCGGCGGCGCCTGGTGACCCATCGGCGGGACCTGCCCGCC
>NZ_ANBC01000023.1 GCF_000341125.1 Nocardiopsis lucentensis DSM 44048
CGCTGGAGCGCGTCGTCGGTGGAGTGGGCGCCCTCGTCCCCTTCATGGCCCAGCAGGCGCATGAGCAGGGTCTGCGCGCTGGGGCGCCGGTCGGGGTTCTTGTCCAGGCAGGACTCGACGATCGGCCGCAGCGCCTCGTCCATCCCGTCCAGTTCGGGCGGCGCACTGACCACACGGTGCACGACCGCCGGAACGGTGTCCGCGCCGAACGGGGCGTGTCCGGTGGAGGCGAAGGCGATCACGCAGCCCCAGGCGAAGATGTCGCACTTGTCGGTGACCCCGCGCCCCTCGATCTGCTCGGGCGCCATGTAGGAGGGCGTCCCCACGATCGAGTTGGTCATGGTGGCCGTGCCGTCGTCCATGCGCGCGATGCCGAAGTCGATCACCCGCGGGCCGTCCTGTCCCAGCAGCACGTTGCCCGGCTTGAAGTCGCGGTGGACGATGCCCGCCCGGTGGATGGCCACCAGGGCGGTGGCCGTGGAGACGGCGAGCCTCTGAAGCTTGGAGCCCCGCAGCGGTGCGCCCTTGGCCACGGTGTCCTGGAGGTCCTTGCCCTGCACGAACTCGCTGACCACGTAGGGCGGGTCCTCGTCGAGCTGGGCGTCGAGGATCGCGGCCGTGCAGAACGACGCGACCTTCTGCGCGGCCCGGACCTCCTTGGCGAACCTCCTGCGCAGCTCGCCGTCTCCCGACCACTGGTCGTTGAGGACCTTGACCGCGACCTGGTCGCCTTCGGTGTCCTCAGCGAGGTAGACCACGCCCTGCCCGCCCTTGCCCAGGCGACCGGTCACTCGGTACGCGCCGAACGCTGCGGGGTCGCTCGGCTGTAGCGGTTCGGGACCGGGCATCAGTGTCCTCCAGGGCTTTCGTGCGGGGCGCGCACCAACAGGGTACGGGGCGAACGGCGGGACCGCGCCTCGGACGATCACGCCCGAACTGCGCCTCTCACCTCACGCCGTAGCCGTTTGGACTACCGAAGTGGCCAGAACGTTCCATCCGACCTCAATCGATTTTTCGCGCCTCGTCGACGAGCAGCACCGGGATGCCGTCCCGGATCGGGTAGGCCAGACCGCTCTCGTCGCAGACCAGTTCGTCGGTCTCGGGGTCGTGGCGGAGCGGGGCCTGGCTCTGCGGGCAGGCCAGGATGTCCAGCAGCCACCCGTCGATCTTCGTGCTCATGTTCTCGTTCCTCGTGTGCTCGTGGGTGTGCCTGTGGCGCCTCGGCGCCGTGGGCACGTCCGCGCCGTGCGGACTGCCTGTGCCCGGCGCGGACTCTCCCCACCAGAATGCCTGGTCAGGCTCGGACGATGCTCAGGACCTCGTCGCGCAGCTTCGCCACGGTTCCCTCGTCGGACGCCTCCACGTTGAGCCGCAGGAGCGGTTCGGTGTTGGAGGCGCGCAGGTTGAACCATGATCCGTCCGGCAGGTGGACGGTCAGGCCGTCGAGTTCGTCGACGGTGACGCCGTCCCTGACGTCGAAGGCCGCGCGGACCGCCGCCATCCGGGAGGGTGCGTCGGCCACCGTGGAGTTGACCTCCCCGGACGCCGCGTAGCGCGAGTACTCCTCGGTGATCCGGGAGAGCGGACGGTCGTCCGAGCCCAGGACCCGCAGGACGTGCATCGCCGCGAGCATACCCGTGTCGGCCCGCCAGAAGTCCCGGAAGTAGTAGTGGGCGGAGTGCTCGCCGCCGAAGATCGCGCCGGTCTCGGCCATGGTGGCCTTGATGAAGGAGTGGCCGACTCGGGTGCGGACGGGGACGCCGCCTCGCTCGCGGACGATCTCGGGCACGGCGGTGGAGGTGATGAGGTTGTGGATGATCGTGGCGCCCGGTTCGCGCCGCAGTTCCTGGGCGGCGACCAGGGCGGTGACCGCCGACGGCGGGACGGGGTCGCCGCGCTCGTCGACCACGAAGCAGCGGTCGGCGTCGCCGTCGAAGGCCAGGCCGATGTCGGCGCCGGTCTCACGCACCCTGGCCTGGAGATCGACCAGGTTGGCGGGGTCCAGCGGGTTGGCGGGGTGGTTGGGGAAGGTGCCGTCCAACTCGAAGTACAGGGGCACGACCTCCAGCGGCAGCCCCTGTTCCAGGACCGCCGGGACCGTGTACCCGCCCATGCCGTTGCCCGCGTCGACGACCACCTTCAGCGGTCGGATGCCGGACAGGTCGACCAGGTCGCGCAGGTAGGCGGCGTATCCCGACAGCAGGTCACGCTCGGTGACGGCGCCCTTCGGCCCGGCGTTTTCCGGGACCCCGGCCTCGGCCAGCCGGCGGATCTCGTCGAGACCGGTCTCGCCGCTGATCGGCGCCGCCCCGGCCCGGCACATCTTGATGCCGTTGTACTCGGCCGGGTTGTGACTGGCGGTGAACATGGCACCGGGCAGGTCGAGGTGGCCGGAGCCGTAGTAGAGGAGGTCGGTCGAGCCGAGCCCGGCGAACACGACGTCGATGCCCTGGGAAGTGACGCCGTCGGCGAAGGCCGTGGCCAGGTCGGGTGAGGAGGGGCGCATGTCGTGCGCGACCACGACGGCCGGGCCACCGACCACGCGGGCGAAGGCGGCGCCGATCGCCCGTGCGATATCGGCATTGAAGGTGTCCGGAATCACACCGCGTACGTCGTATGCCTTGAAGATGCTTCGGAGGTCAACCACGTCTTCTCCGGCCGGTCGGTCCTGCTCCTGGTTCGGTGTCGCGCAGTGCCCTGGGGTCCGCGCCGTACAAACGTAGCAAGGGGCCGCGGACGGCCGGCGACACCCGGGGGTGAAGGGAGCTTGGACGGAGGGTGACGGCGGTAGGGGCCCCGCCGCTCCGGCACCGCCCCGGTGGGCTCAGCCCCGGTCGCGGGGCTCGTGGTCGCCTCGGCCCGGGTCGGACCGGACCACGCGCAGGTGGCCGCGGCGCAGGGTCTCGGCTCCCTCGCCGACGGCGTCATCCGTGGGGGCCGCGGGCGAGGGCGGGCGCGCCGCCTCACGTACGGCGTCCGCGAGGGCCTCCAGGTCGTCGCTGCCGGGTCCGCCGCCCGACGTCTCGACCGGAAGCCGCACGACCTCCCAGCCGCGGGGGGCCGTCAGCCGGTCGGCGTGGACGGCGCACAGGTCGTAGCAGTGCGGTTCCACGTAGGCGGCGAGAGGGCCCAGCACGGCGGTGGAGTCGGCGTACACGTACGTGAGCGTGAAGACGGCGGGCTGCCTGCACGCGGTACGGGAGCAGCGTCGAACATGGCTCACAGCGTTTGACTGTATGCCTTTACCGAGGGACACGCCAGCATCGTCCCACGACGGCCGTCCCCGCGTGCCCCGCGCGACCGTGTTCCGGGGAATCGGGGCTACGCGCGGGGCGGTTGATGGCTTAGTCTCGAAGTGTGCGACGAGTGCGCCTTTCCAGTGGCCAACCAGACCGAGTGCGGCGCCGGGACCGCCGCGGCCGAGGCATCCGCGGTCCTCTCGTGCCCTCCGACCTGCCGGTTTACCGCAGCCGAGCGCAGGCCTTCGACGACCTTGTGTTGGACGCCGTCGAACGCCTGGAGCGCCTGTGGGCGCGTGAACTGGCGAACGTGGACTTCCTCGTCGAGGACGTCCCCCCGATCGCGCCCCGTGACCCTCTGGTGGAGTCGATCCCCTTCTCCCGCCTGGAGAACGATCCGGACGGCAGAGCCCGCATCGTGGTCTACCGCCGTCCCGTGGAGATCCGGACCAAGGATCCGGAGGAGATGGCCCTGCTGGTCCACGAGGCGGTCGTCGAGGAGGTCGCCAACCTGCTGGGCGTGGAACCGGAGTCCGTCGACCCCGAGGCGTGAGCCCCGGGGGCGCCCGAACCGGGTGAGTGCCGCGCCGGAGGCGTCGGTTGAGGGTGCCCGCCCCACCGCGAAGCGGCCCCCGGGCGGTGGCGGGCGACGAAGAGGGAGGTTCCGCGGCCGAAGGCCGTCCGTTGAGGGTGGTGGAGGGCGACGGGCGGGCCGAAGCGAAGCGGAGGCCCAAGGCAGACACAGTTCGGGCGCCGACAGGGTTCTGCAAGACGAGGCAAGCCGCGAGCGAGGAACGAGCGACAGGCGCGGCCGAGGATGAAGAACCCCTGTCTCCGGGGCGCCCGAACCCGGGCCGAAGCGCAGCGGAGGACCAAGGCAGACACAGTTCGGGCGCCGACAGGGTTCTGCAAGACGAGG
>NZ_ANBC01000024.1 GCF_000341125.1 Nocardiopsis lucentensis DSM 44048
CCACCCGTCCTCGGTGCTGAGGATCCGCGCCGCGTGCACCGGTCCGGAGCCCTCCAACAGCTCCAGCCGGACCGTGTTCCCCTCGTCCGACGGCAGATCCCACTCGGCTCCGGATACGAGCGTGGCCCCGGCGGCCAGGTCGACGCGGGAGGCGTCGCCCTGGGTCCCGTCGGCGCCCACCGGCGTCACCACCAGGTGCGCGTCCCCTTCGAGAGCGGTCACGACCAGCTCCGCGTCCACGCCGTCGGGGACGAACGGCAGGACCGCGGTGGTGTCCAGGGGATGGGAGAGCGGGTCCACCGCGGCCGGGTAGGCGGTGTCGTCGTCCTCGGCGAGGGCTCCCGCCACCACGGGCGCGTCGGCCTCCACGACGACCGTGCCGGAACGCCCGGCCAGTGCCGCCTCCAGGGTGACCCAGGCGGAGCCGGAGGGCGGGACGTCGAGGATCAGCTCCTCCTCGTCGCCGTCGACCGGAAGGACGCGCACCCGGGCCTCGGCGAGGTCGCCCCCCGGAGAGGTGACGAAAAGCCGTCGCGTGCCCTCGCCCTCGGGCAGTCCGGGGATCACGTGCCGTTCGGCGGGCCCCCGGGTGGGGGGAACCCAGGAGACGGCGCCGGAGGAGTGTTCCGAGAGCAGGGACGCCGCCACGCGGCCGGTGCTGGTGCGCACGTGGACGCCGAGTGAGGCGGACTGCTGGATCAGTTCGGTCAGTTCGAACTCGATGGACTCCCCGGCCGGCACGGAGATCCCCCGGCTCTCGTCCGAGAAGGACAGGCCGTCCGTCGTGTACACGTCCACGCTGGCGGTCGCCGCGGTCCTGGAGGGGTTGGCCAGGTGGACGGTGAGCGTCTCGGTCTCCACCGGGTCGCCCTCGTCGTCCTCGTCGATCACGTGCCCCCGCCCGTCGCTGCCGACTCCGGCGTTCCCGCTGCCGCCGGGCAGGGCGAACCAGGTGCTCGTCGAGGGCTGGGCGCAGCGGACCTCGGTCATCCCGGCCCCGGTCACCGTGGTCTGCGCCGCGTCGAGCCCGGAGGCGAGGCTGCCCTCGGCGCGCAGGACGGTGGGGCCGTCGACCCCCTCGGTCTCGGCCAGCCAGACGTTGCCGGGCTCGGTGAGGTCCTCGCCGACGTCGGCCCACAGCCTGCCCGCGTCGTCGCGGCCCACCCTCGGGGCGTAGGCGGCGACGGTGCTCTGGGCCCCCTCGTGGGGCGCCGGGCACACCCTCGCGGTGAGGTCGGGGCGAACCGTGCCGGGTTGGGTGGCTCCGAGCGGGTCGCTCACGGGCACGAGCGTGCCACCGAACAACGCGGCCAGCGCCAGGGCGACCAGGCCGAACAGCGCGAACCGGTTCTCCACGATCAGCCGCATCTAACCCTCCCTCTGGACGGCCGTGACCCGACCGGCGCGTCGGCGTCCGCCCCTGCGGGAGCGGCGCCCCGTCCGACGTGGTCGTCGCGGCCGTGGTGCGGCGGCGGACTCGATCAACCGCGTCTCCTCCTCGGTCCGGGCACCGGGCGCCGCCAGGACGGCCGCCACCAGCAGCAGCGTGCCCTGGGTGACCAGCCACGCGGTGTGGACGGGGTCGGAGTACCACACGCGCAGCTCACCGCTGCCTGGGGGCAGCTCCCACGCCTGGAGACCGTTCTCGGTCCCGACCGGGACGAGGTCGGTCCCGTCGAGCGTGGCCCGCCATCCGTGGTCGGCGGACTCGGCCAGGAGGAGCCGCCGCCCGGAGTCACCCGCGGGGAGGTCGGCGTCGACGTCCAGCGCCCGGGTCTCGCCGTCCTCGGCGACGACGCGCAGGGCCCCGGTGGGCTCTCCCACGCGCCAGAGGCCGTAGCGGTCGGACAGCGACACACGGAGCAGACCGGGTGTGCCGTCCAGGGTGGTGACCATCGAGGCGTCGTGGGCGTCGCCGATCTCCGGGCGCGGGTAGAGCACGTACTGGACCCCGTAATCGGTCAGGTAGTGCAGGTGTTCCCCACCCTGACCGCCGACGAGCTCGGCGACCGCCCGGTCCATGAACTCCCTCGCCTCCTCGGTGGGGACCACACCCTCCTGCCCGATCCTGGGCGCCTCTCCGCGCAGGACGGTGTAGTCGACGCCGTCCTCCCCCGGTGTGACGACCAGGGTGCGGGGTCGTGTCCCATCCTGGTCGACGACCTCCAGCGCGCGGGACACCACCATGTCCGCGCGGCTGGTGAGCGGCCCGTCCACGCCCGTCCACATCCACAGCGCCGCGGCGGAGAGCGGCGTGGCCAGCGCGAGAACCGCCACGGCCACCGCGAACACGCGCCGGAGCCCGCCCAGGCGGATCATGGGGCCGAGCGACCGCCCGGCGGTCGCGGCCGACAGCAGGACGGCGAGGGCGGCGAAGGACAGGGCCGCGCCGGGCCAGATCGGGGAGGGGGGTCCGCCGGAGTGCGGCTCGATCACCAGTCGGCTGGTCGCCACGGCCACGAGCAGCCCGAACAGGGCCAGTGACCAGCCCGCCGCGACGACCATCCGGTCGCGCAGCAGCAGGAGCGAGCACAGGGCCGCGGCCGCGAAACCCGCGGTGACCCACATCGGCGGGGTGCCGGACCCGGCGGGGGAGAACAGGAGCAGTTCCCCGGCGGTGGCCGCTTCCGTCGGCGGGTGCAACCCCGCCTCCAGGAGCCACAGCGTGGGGTGGCGGAGGAGTTCGAGCGACCACGGGAGCAGCAGCACGACGGGTACGGCCAGGCTCAGCGCGACGCTCACGTACAGCCGCCGCCCCAGGTACCCGAAGGCCGCCGCGACCAGGACCCCGGTGACCAGCGACAGCACCCACACCATCGGAACGAACGCGGTGGCCGCGGCCAGGACCAGGCCGAGCCCCCAGGCGGCGCGACGGGACGGTCTGGGGGGCAGCGACACCAGTCGGACCGCCAGCAGTCCCATGACCGGAAGCAGGATGTGGACCAGAGCCGTGCCCAAGCGCCCCTGGGCGATCGCTCCGGTCGCCACGGGCAGCAACGCGTAGACGGCGGCGGCCCACAGGCGTACCGGACGCGGTTCCACGACCTCGCGGGCGAGCAGGAACGCCGTGAGCCCCGCCAGCGGGACGCAGCCGAGGAGGATCACGGAGACGGCGACCCAGGGCTGGCCCAGGGTGAGCGTGGACAGCAGGGCGAGCAGGCCGACGTAGGGCGGGACCGGGGTGTTCGAGCCGAGCCCGTGGTCGGGCCATCCGGTCAGGTAGAGGGACCACAGGTCGCCCGCCGTGCCCGCGACCGGTGGCAGCGCGCCGCCCGCGAGGAGGTCACCGAAGAGCAGGGAGCGCTCAGCGATGAGCGCCACGACGGCCAGCCCCAGGAGCAGCAGCGTGCCCGGCCGGAGGATGACGCGGCGCAGGAAGCTGGTCTGGTCGGCGAGCGCCGCCTCCTCGTCGTCGGGGCTCGGCGGGGCGGTGACCGCCTGGTGGCGCCCGGGTGTGTTGAGGACGGGCTCTCCGGACAGGACGCCGGTGACGGCGTCCGCGAACTGGCGCAGGGCCACCCCCCGGGCCAGGAAGGGGCGGATCGCGCTGTAGGTGCGGCGGCGGTCGCGGCGGCGCCGGAAGCGCGCCCGGGCCAGGCGGAGCGGGCGCAGGTACACGAGCGTGATGGCCGCGGCCTCGTCCAGGGCGTTGCCGGGCTGCTTGATCAGCAGGTACATCATCACGCGCAGCAGGGAGGCCAGGGAGTTGCGCACGAGCGCGGCCACCATGCCGCCGGCGGGCAGGTTGGCCAGGAGCACGAAGACGGCGTGCCTGCGGTCGACACGGCGCGGGTGGTTGCGGGTGGCGGTGATCCGACGGCGTCGGCGGGCCGAGGCCTCGGCGTGGTAGGCCACCGCGTCCGTGACCAGGACCGCGCGGAGCCCGGCGCCGCCCACGCGCCAGCAGAAGTCGATGTCGTCGCGGAACAGGGGGAGCGCGGGGTCGAACCCGCCGAGCCGGTCCCACACGTCGCGCCGGACGAGCATGCCCGCGCTGGACACCGCGAGGACCTGGCGAGTGCCGTCGTGCTGGCCGTGATCGAACTCCCGCTGCTCGAGGCCGGTCTCGCGGCGGCCCGCGCCGTCGATGGTGGCGCCCACCTCGACCAGGCGGCGGCGGTCGAACCAGTCGCGGAGTTTGGGGCCGAGTACGGCGGCGCGCGGGTCCTGGTCAGCGGCGACCAGCAGCCGTTCGAGGGCGTCGCGCTCGGGGGTGAGGTCATCGTGGATGAGCCAGATCCACTCGACGGCGTCGTCGGCGACGCCCTTGACGGGGGTGGTGGAGCGCGGCAGGTCGAGGGCGCGGCGGACGGAGTCGCCGTATCCGGTGGTCGCCGGAAGAGCGAGGAC
>NZ_ANBC01000025.1 GCF_000341125.1 Nocardiopsis lucentensis DSM 44048
ACGCGCGCCGTCGTGGGAGACGATGACCGCGGTGACGACGTGTCTGGCGGGATCGTGGTCAAGCACGGCTGTGGTGTGTTCTCTTCCGGGAGAGGGGTGGGCCCCGGGGACGGGTGGTGGGGCGGTGCCCCGACCTTCGGGCGCGTGGAGGCGCCAGGCGCCCGTCGGCCTCGCCCGGGGTCCGGTTCGGCACGGTTGGCCCGACGTGGTCGGTCCGGCACGGTGGGCGCGGGTCATCACGATACGCCACCCCGATGCGTCGTGGGGCTGTTCGCCCAGGACACCCAGACGGCACCGTATCAGTGCATTCACGACTCGACGGATGTGTGCCGCAATCCTCACCAAAGTCCCAAACGGCATGGAACATGAAAAAGGCGCACCCGGACTCGCGGTCCGGATGCGCCTCGCGCGTGTGCCCTAGAGCATCTCCGCCAGGAAATCGAAATCCCCTCCGGCGGCTTTCTTCAGCCTTCGGCGCTCACGCTCGGAGAGTCCCCCCCAGATGCCGAAGCGCTCGTCGTGCTCCAGCGCGTATTCCAGGCACTCCGCACGTACCTCGCACGACTGGCAGACCTTCTTCGCCTCGCGGGTCGAGCCGCCCTTCTCGGGGAAGAACGCCTCCGGGTCGGTCTGCGCGCACAGGGCACGTTCCTGCCAGCCCAGATCCTCGTCCGAGCCGTGCGCCAGCGGGATCACCTCGCTCATGCGCACCTCCTGTTGCCCCCCATAGATGTCCCGGCCCTTTTCGTCCCCCAGGCCGGGTGGAATCCCACCTTGAAATTACACGCGGGGCCGTGACCAGGAGTCAAGCGCCCTACGTGGTAATCCACTGAATATCATGTAACGAACCGCCAACGACGATCGTGCCATGTCCGTTCTGTGAATTACCACGCAATTCACGGCCTTCCCAGGCGGAGGGAGGCGCGGACGCGCCAAGGGCGATCAGCGCTTGTCCTCCCCGCCGTACCAGCCCTGCTGCCCCCCGCTGTTGCCCTGTCCCTGCTGGTCAGAGCCGTATCCGGTGCCCGCTTCGTACTGGCTTCCGTACGACGCGGGCGCCTGCCCGGAAGCGTCCGTACCAGCCTGCTCGCCGGAGTTAAAGAAAGGGTCAACTCCACTGTCGGACGGTGTGTCCGGCGCCTGCTGGGCCTGCTGCCCCTGGTCCGCCCCCTGGTACCACCCGTACTGGATGGCGTCCTGGGCGGCCTGCTCACCCGAGGCGGCGGACTGCTCGGTCCCCTGCTGGGCGTCGTAGGACTGCGGCGCGTACTGCGCGGGGTCGTAGGCCTGGCCGGAGGCGTCCTGCTGTCCGTACTGCTGGCCGTACTGCTGGCCGTACTGGGACGGGTCGTAGGCCTGCTGGGCCCCGGTGCCGTAGGCGTAGGGCTGCTGCTGGGCCGAGGCGTCGCCGTACTGCTGCCCGTAGGCCTGCTGCGCGGAGGGGTCGTAGGCCTGCTGGCCACCCGTGCCGTACGCGACCTGCTGAGCGTCATAGGCCTGCTGCTGAGCGGCGGCGTCGTAGGCCTGCTGGGCCCCGGTGCCGTAGGCGTAGGGCTGCTGCTGGGCCGAGGCGTCGCCGTACTGCTGCCCGTAGGCCTGCTGCGCGGAGGGGTCGTAGGCCTGCTGGCCACCCGTGCCGTACGCGGCCTGCTGAGCGTCGTACGCCTGCTGCTGAGCGGCGGCGTCGTAGGCCTGGCCGTCCTGGCCGTACTGGGAGTAGGCCTGCTGCTGACCGGAGGCGCCCTGCGCGGCGTCCGCCGGCTGCGCGTACGCCTGACCGTAGGCCTGCTGCTGACCGGACGCGGTCTGGGCCGGGTCCTGGGCGTAGACCTGGCCCGACGAGGTCTGCGCCGGGTCGGCGGCGGGGTAGCCCGGCTGGCCGTAGGCCTGCTGGCCGAAGCCG
>NZ_ANBC01000026.1 GCF_000341125.1 Nocardiopsis lucentensis DSM 44048
GCGCGCGGGACCAGCGTCGGGTCGTTGAAGACCTTGAGGAGCACGAAGCCGAGCAGACCGAGCACCGCGCCCCGCCCGAGCGTCGTGAAGAAGCTCGCGAAGCCGAGGCCGACGTTGTCGGGGACGATGAACCCGGTGATGAGGGAGATCAGGGCGAACAGCAACCCGACGCCGACCATGATCATCGCGGTGACGACGACGGGAGCGGCCGACGGACGCGTACGCTCGCTGGTCACGACCAGGGCGACGGCGGCGGCCAGGAGCACCACGTGCCACAGCCCGAAGAAGCTGGAGGCGGCGGACTCCACTCCGACGGCGAATCCTCCGGTGTAGTCACTGGCCCACACGATCAGGCGGATCAGGCCAGCCAACAGGGTCGCGCCCACGGCCCCGAGGAGGGCCCAGGCCCCCAGCGGGCGCAGGCGATCGAGTGTTTCGTTGTTCAAGAGAGGTTCCCCTCCGCTGGTTCCTCACCGTCGAGACGGGGGAAGCTTGGCATATCGTCGGGCTGTCAGGTGTATCGGCCGCGCCCCGACGGGGAATGGGGACATCGGACACAGCCGACCGGTGAGACGGCGCGCACCGCCCCGGGGTTCGGAGACTCCCCGCACGGGTACGGTCACGCCGGGGTCGCGGCCCACGGCGGGGCAGACGACTCATACACGCCCCCAGCCTGCCAGACTTGGACGCATGCGGATAGTCGTACCGGCTGGCGGTATCGGTGGTGCACGGTTCCTTCGCGGCCTGAAGGCGGCGCTCGGGATCGACGCTCCCACCTCCGGAAACCAGACCACAGACAGCACCAGCACCATCACCGTCATCGGCAACACCGGCGACGACATCACCCTGTTCGGGCTCCGGATCTGTCCGGATCTGGACACCGTGATGTACACCCTGGGCGGGGGCATCAACGAGGAACAGGGCTGGGGCAGGGCCGAGGAGTCCTTCACCGTCAAGGAGGAGCTCGCCGCCTACGGCATGCGCCCCACCTGGTTCGGACTGGGCGACCGGGACACCGCCACCCACATCGTCCGCGCGCAGATGCTCGCGGCGGGGTACCCGCTCTCGGCGGTGACCGAGGCGCTGTGCGACCGTTGGAAGCCCGGCGTGCGCCTGCTGCCCATGACCGACGACCAGGTGGAGACGCACGTGGTCGTCGAGGACGAGGAGGGCCGCCGCGCCATCCACTTCCAGGAGTGGTGGATCCGGCACCGCGCCGCGCTGCCCGCCGAACAGATCATCAGCATGGGCGCCGAGTCGGCCAAGCCGGCTCCGGGCGTCCTGGGCGCCATCGCCGAGGCGGACGCCGTGATCCTTCCGCCGTCCAACCCCGTGGTCAGCGTGGGGTCCGTCCTGGGAGTCCCCGGTATCCGCGAGGCCCTGCTCGACAAGACCGTGGTCGGTGTCTCGCCGATCATCGGCGGCGCGCCGGTGCGCGGGATGGCCGACGCCTGCCTCGCCGCCATCGGGGTGGAGACGAGCGCCGCCGCCGTCGCCGAGCACCTGGGCTCCGACCTGCTCGACGGCTGGCTGGTGGACGAGGCCGACGAGGCCGCGTGCCAGGGCGTCGAGGGGATCGAGGTGCGCTCGCGTCCGCTGTACATGAGCGACCCCGCCGCCACCGAGGCGATCGCCCGCGCGGCGGTGGACCTGGCGGTCGAACTGTCGGGGGGACGCGCGTGACCGACGACATACGCGTGCGCGGGCTGCCCGGCGTCCCCGAGGTGCGGCCGGGCGACGATCTCGCGGCCCTGGTCGCCGACGCCGTGGCCGCCTCCGGTGTCCCTCTGGTGGACGGCGACGTCCTCGTGGTCACCTCCAAGATCGTCAGCAAGGCCGAGGGCCGTGCCCGGCGGATGGACCGGGAGGAGGCGATCGACGCCGAGACGGTGCGCGTGGTCGCCCGCGCGGGCCGCACCCGGATCACGCAGACGCGCCGTGGTCTGGTGATGGCGGCCGCCGGGGTGGACGCCTCCAACGTCGAGCCCGGTACCGTGCTCCTGCTCCCGGAGGACCCGGACGCCTCCGCCCGCGCCCTGCGCGCGGGGCTGCGCGAACGTCTGGGGGTGGAGGTGGCCGTGGTCGTCTCCGACACCTTCGGCCGCCCCTGGCGCGTCGGCCAGACCGACGTGGCCATCGGCGCGGCGGGGCTGACGGTACTCCAGGACCTGCGCGGCGCCACCGACACGCACGGCAACGTCATGGAGGCGACCGTGAACGCGGTCGCCGACGAGATCGCGGGCGCCGGCGAGCTGGTGAAGGGCAAGGCCAGCGGTGTGCCCGTCGCCGTGGTCAGCGGCCTGGGCGCCCTGGTCACCGAGGAGGACGGCCGCGGCGCGGTCGAACTCGTGCGCTCGGCCGACGCCGACCTGTTCCGCTACGGGTCGCGCGACGTCGTACCCGCCCGGAGGACGGTCCGCGCGTTCACCGACGACCCCGTGGACCCGGCGGCCGTGCGGCGCGCGGTCGGCGCGGCGGTGACGGCCCCCGCGCCGCACCACACCACCCCGTGGCGGTACGTGCTCGTGGAGTCCGAGCGCACGCGCAAGCGGCTGCTGGACGCCATGTTGGACGCGTGGGTGGCCGACCTGCGGGGTGACGGGTTCTCCGAGGAGGCGATCGCCCGCCGGACGCGCCGCGGCGACGTCCTGCGCGGCGCTCCGTACCTCGTGGTGCCGTTCCTGGTCGCCGACGGCGCGCACCCGTACCCGGACCGGCGCCGGGCGGACGCCGAGCGGTCGATGTTCCTGGTGGCGATGGGCGCCGGGGTGCAGAGTCTGCTGGTCGGGCTGGCCATGGAGGGACTGGGGTCGGCCTGGATCTCCTCGACGATGTTCTGCCCGGACGTCGTGCGCGAGGTGCTGGACGTGCCCGAGGAGTGGCAGCCGATGGGGGCGGGGGGCGGGGGNGAGCGTCCGCCACGCGATCCGGAGGACTTCGTGACCGTGCGGTGACGCCGATGATGACGGACGGCCAGTGCCCCTCCCCGGGGCGCTGGCCGCTTTTCGTGTGCTCAGTGGCCTCGATGACCCCTTGAACCTCGGGAGTCACACACGGCACGGGGTCACATCATGTCTCCGAAAAATCGCAAACTTTCCTTACGGTTTTCGTTGACGCGCCAGTCAAGCAACTCTAAGGTTTCTTAACAATTAAGGCAGCAGAGCCGGTTCGTCGCCCCGCTCGACGAAAGGAGCACCCCCCATGCTCGACCACCTCCGCGAACGACGCCGCCGAAGGAGCACACCCTCACGGGCCAAAGCGGCCCTGACCGGCGCCTTCGCCGTCGTCGCCTCGGCGCTCATCGCCGGTGGCGCCGGCCAGTTCGCCCTGGCCGCCAACGAGGCCGAGACCGTGTCCGACACCAGCTCGGCGCAGCAGACGCAGCAGTGGCTCACCGGCTACTGGCACAACTTCGACAACGGCTCCACGGTTCTGACCCTCGCCGACGTCCCGTCCGAGTACAACCTGGTGGCGGTCGCCTTCGCCGACAACCACCCCTCGCTCGACGGCGGCATCACGTTCAACCTCGCCAGCAGCGAGCTCAACGGCTACACCGAGGCCCAGTTCCGCTCCGACATCGCCGCCGTCCAGGCCGAGGGCCGCAAGGTCATCCTGTCCGTCGGCGGGCAGCTCGGGAACGTGAGCGTCACCAACCCCACCCAGGCGCAGAACTTCGCCGACACGGCGTACGCGCTGATGCGGGACTACGGGTTCGACGGCATCGACATCGACCTCGAGCACGGGATCAACGCCCAGTACATGGAGTCCGCGCTGCGCGACCTCAGGACGAGCGCCGGGCCGGACCTGATCATCACGATGGCGCCGCAGACCATCGACTTCCAAGCGCCCAGCCAGCAGTACTACCAGCTGGCGTCGAACATCTCCGACATCCTCACCATCGTGAACATGCAGTACTACAACTCCGGCACGATGGCGGGGTGCGACGGCCAGATCTACAGCCAGGGAACGGTCGACTTCGTCGCCGCCCAGGCCTGCATCCAGCTGGAGATGGGCCTGTCCCCGAGCCAGGTCGGCCTGGGCATCCCGGCCGTCCCCTCGGCCGCGGGCGGCGGGTACATGCCCACGAGCAGCGTCATCGCCGCGCTCGACTGCCTGGAGGCCGGGACCAGCTGCGGGCAGTACTCGCCCACCACGCCGTACGGCCCCATCGGCGGCGTGATGACCTGGTCGATCAACTGGGACGCGACCAACGGCTACCAGTTCGCCCGCGACATCTCCGCGCGCCTGGGCAACGGTCCGACGACCCCGCCGACCGACGGCCCCACGGACGGACCGACCGACGGACCCACGGACGGACCGACCGACGGACCCACCGACCCGCCGGTGGACTGCACCGCTCCGGCCTGGTCCGCCGACACCGTCTACACCGGCGGTGACACCGTCTCCCACCAGGGCACCGTCTACCGCGCCAAGTGGTGGACGCGGGGCGAGGAGCCCGGCACCACCGGCCAGTGGGGTGTCTGGGAGACCGTCGGAGCCTGCTAGGAACCGCCCACCGTCCACGACGTCCCCGGACCCCGCGCGGGGCTACTCCCGGCCCCGCTTCCACCCCCTCCCGGGTGGGCCGTCACCCCACTCCCCTCGCGTGACGGCCC
>NZ_ANBC01000027.1 GCF_000341125.1 Nocardiopsis lucentensis DSM 44048
TCACCGACCGCCGCGAGGCCCCCGGCCCCCACCGCCGTCTCCGGCCCACCCCCACCTCCTCCGTCACCACGACCCCATCCCCGGCCTCCGGTCGCGGGCGGGGCCCGTGGTGTGCCCAGAAACCGATTCCAGAAAGGGTCCCCCCATGCCCTCCCCTTCCTCCCCGCGACGGGGAAGACCCGCCCGATGGGCACGTGCCCTCGGGGCCGCGGCCGCCGGGTTGTGCGTCTCGGCGAGCATGCTCTTCACGGCGCCGACCGCGAACGCCGCCGTCCAGGCCCCCCAGGCACCGCAGGCACCCGCCGCCAACGCCGACTGCCGGCCCGACGGCCTCCACCAGACCCCCGGGGTCGACGTCCCGTACTGCGACGTGTACGACGCCGACGGGCGCGAGATCCTCCCCAACAACCTCGACCGCCGGGTGATCGGCTACTTCACCAGCTGGCGCAACGGTTCCAACGGCCAACCGACCTACCTGGTCGACGACATCCCCTGGGACCGGATCTCGCACATCAACTACGCCTTCGGACACGTCGACGGGAACAACCGCCTGTCCGTGGGCCCGGACTCACCGGACAACCCGGCCACGGGCATGACCTGGGACGAACCCGGCCTGGAGCCCGACCCCGAGTTCTCCTACAACGGCCACTTCAACCAGCTCAACAAGTTCAAGAAGGACAACCCGGGCGTCAAGACCCTGGTCGCCGTCGGCGGCTGGGCCGAGACCGGCGGCTACTTCGGACCCGACGGCGAGCGCGTGGCCTCGGGCGGCTTCTACTCGATGACCACCACCGAGACCGGTGTCAACCACCAGGGCATCGAGACCTTCGCCGACTCGGCGGTCGAGTTCGTCCGCCAGTACGGGTTCGACGGCCTCGACATCGACTACGAGTACGCCACGTCCAACAACGGCGCGGGCAACCCCGACGACTTCTGGATCTCCGACGCGCGCCGGGGACTGCTCTGGGAGGGCTACGAGGAGCTGATGCGCGTCCTGCGCGAGAAGCTCGACCAGGCCTCCGCCCAGGACGGCACGTACTACCAGCTGACCGCCGCGGTCCCCTCCTCCGGCTGGCTGCTGCGCGGCCAGGAGGTGCACCAGGTCGTGCAGTACCTGGACTTCGTCAACATGATGACCTACGACCTGCACGGCACGTGGAACCACTTCGTGGGCCACAACGGCGCGCTCTACGACAGCGGCCAGGATCCCGAGCTGGCCGACGTCTACAACGCCTACGACGGGATCGGCTACCTCAACGCCGACTGGGCGCACCACTACTTCCGCGGCGCCATGCAGGCGGGGCGGATCAACCTCGGCGTGCCCTTCTACACCAGGGGTTGGAAGGACGTCCAGGGCGGCACCAACGGTCTCTGGGGCACCTCCGCGCTCCCCGACCAGACCCAGTGCCAGCCCGGCACCGGTGTCTCCGTGCCCTGCGGCGACGGCGCGGACGGCATCGACAACCTGTGGCACGACAGCGACCCCGTGACCGGGAACGCCATCGCGGCCGGGGCGAACCCGATCTGGCACGTGCTGAACCTGGAGAACGGCGTCGTCGGCGACTACGTGGCCGACTACGGGGTCACCGACGGGATCGAGGGCTCCTACACGCGCCACTGGGACGACGTGACCAAGAACGAGTGGTGGTGGAACTCCACCACGAACACGTTCCTGTCGGGTGACGCGGACCAGACCATCACCGCCAAGGCCGACTACGTCGCGGGTACCGGACTGGGCGGCGTGATGATCTGGGAGATGGCCGGCGACTACGCCTACAACGACGCCAAGGGCCAGTACGAGATGGGCGACACGCTCATCACCAACCTCCACCAGACGCTCAGCAACGCGGGCCCCTACGGCGCCGTCAAGGCGGAGACCGCCGCCCCCGCGGAGGTCCTCGACGTCGACGTCGACTTCCACGGGTTCGCGCTGGGCGACAACAACTACCCGATCACCCCCGACGTGACCATCACGAACAACTCGGCCGGAGAGATCCCCGGCGGTTCGACGATCACGTTCGACTACGGCACCTCGGCACCGGCCAACATGAGCGACCAGTCCGGCATGGGCCTGACCCACGTGCAGAACGGGCACGACCGGGGCGACAACGTCGGCGGCCTGGACGGCGACTTCCACCGGGTGGAGCTGACCGTTCCGAGCTGGCAGAGCATCCCCGCCGGGGGTTCGCTGGACTTCGTGCTCAGCTACCGGCTGCCGATCGCGCAGCCGTCGAACTTCCGCGTCACCGTCGGAACCAACGAGTACGCCATCACCTACGACAACCCCCGCGAGGGCACGCTGGTCGACGCGCCCGCGGGCGGCGGTGGCGACGGCGGCGGGGGCAACCCCGACGACTGCGCCGCTCCGGCCTGGGCGCCCGGGACCTACACCCAGGGCGACACCGTGACCCACAACGGCGCGGCCTACCGGGCCAAGTGGTGGACCCAGGCCGAGCCGGGCACCACCGGCGAGTGGGGCGCCTGGGAGTCCCTCGGCACCTGCTGACCCCGCCCCGCGCGAAGGGGGCGCGACGCCGTTTCCGGTGTCGCGCCCCCTTTCGCCGCTCAGACCCGTACGATCCGCAGCGTCGGATCGAGCTTGCCGATGTCGTCGGGGTCGGAGGTGAGGACCGTCGCGTTCAGCTCCGCGGCCAGCAGGGCCACGTGACCGTCGACCACATCGCTCGTACCGCTACGAGCGAGCAGGGCCCCGACCCGGCGCGCGCTCCCAGGGTCCAACGGGTGCGCGAGAACGCCCTTGAACTTCAGGAGCTTGGCGATGACCTGTTGACGGGGGTCGCCCCGCCACACCTGGGCCAGCACCCCAGCCGACACGTGTGCGACGGCACTCGCCTCATACAGGAGTTCCTGAACCTGATAGGCCCGAGGATCCCTTCGTTCGAGGGCGATGAGGAATCCCGAGTCGAGGACGACCTGTTTCATGCCGAGAACCCTAGGCGGCGGCGTGGGAGTTGTCCTCGAAACCGGGGAACTCGTCCGCCCCGTCCAACCCCAGAGCCTCCCTGGCCCACTGCCTGTCCTCGGCCGAAACCTCTCCGACCTCGGCTTTCAGCTCATCGAGCGTCGCCCTGATGGCCCCCCAGTCCGGCGCGTTCTCCGCGAGTTCCGTGAAGTACGCGGAGACCGAACCGGCCTGCCCGGAATCCACCGCACGCTGGGCCTTGGCCACGATCTCCTCCGGCACGCTGATCGTGACGCGCTTGTTCGTCATACTCGAATCATACTCTGCTCATACTCCTGTGTCCCGGAGTCGACGGAGGAGGTCACACGAGCGGCAGGGTGGAACGCCGGACGCTGGGGGCGACCCCGTCGCTGGCCTCCGCCGCCCGGCGCCGCTCCTCGTCGACCCGCCCGTACAGCGTCGTGCGCTGGCGGAGCGGACGTCCTGTCGGCGCGACCAGGGCACGGATGTCGCTGATCGTCTTGTACGACCCCTGCCCCGACCCCGCCATCCGGCTGATCGTCTCCTCCATGAGCGTTCCGCCCACGTCGTTGACCCCGCCCGCCAGCAGCTGGCGGCACGTGTCCTCGGCGAGCTTCACCCACGAGCACTGGACGTTGTCGATGCTCCCGTGCAGCAGCAGCCGGGCCAGGGCGTGCACCGCCCGGTTCTCCCGCACCGTCGGGCCCGTCCGGGCCAGCCCCGCGAGGTAGATGGGGGCGTTGGTGTGCACGAACGGCAGCGGCACGAACTCGGTGAACCCCGGACGCCCGTTGCGTTCCAGGGAGCGCTCCTGGAGCGAGCGCAGCAGTTTGAGGTGGGCGACCCAGTGGTGCGGGGAGTCCACGTGCCCGTACATCATCGTGGAGGTCGTGGGGATGCCCAGGTCGTGCGCGGTCGTGATCACCTCGATCCACTCGCGCGCGGGCAGCTTGCCCTTGGTGAGGATCCAGCGGACCTCGTCGTCGAGGATCTCCGCGGCCGTCCCCGGGATCGACCCGAGACCCGCCTCGCGCGCCCGCGTGAGCCACTCTCGGATCGGCAGGGCGGGGGGGG
>NZ_ANBC01000028.1 GCF_000341125.1 Nocardiopsis lucentensis DSM 44048
CCCGTTGACCACCTCCATCGGGCTGAACGCGTGGACGTGCATGCCGGGCACCCGCTCGCGCACGGCCGCCGCGATGTCGAAGTAGGCGGTGCCGGGCAGATCCGGGTGGATCCCGCCCTGCATGCACACCTCGGTGGCCCCCGCGTTCCACGCCTCCTCGGCCCGGTCGGCGACCTGGTCGAGGGAGAGCGTGTAGGCGTCGGCGTCGGTGCGGCGCTGGGCGAAGGCGCAGAACCGGCAGCCGGTGTAGCAGACGTTGGTGAAGTTGATGTTCCTGGTGACCACGAAGGTGACGTCGTCGCCGACGGTGTCGCGGCGGACCCGGTCCGCCAGGTCCGTCAGCGCCTCCAGTTCGGGCCCGTCGGCGTGCAGCAGGGCGAGCGCCTCGCCGTCGGAGAGCCCGGCGGGGTCGGTCTCGGCGCTGCGCAGCGCGGCGGCGATCTCGGGGTCGAACCTGCGGGGCACGGCCCCCTCCCGGTCCACCCCCGACCTGAGCTCGTCCCAGGCGCCGTACACCGAGTCGAAGTCACCGCGCCGGTCCTCGGTCCGGCCCGCCTCGTCGATCCCGGTGTGCAGGTCGGTGCGCCCCGAGGAGACCAGCACGGCCTCGGGTTCCTGCCACGGGCGGCCCACGACCGGCGCGTCCTCGGCCGCCAGGCCGGTCTCGGGGTCGGCGAGCGCCGCGACGTGCCCGGCCACCCGCGGGTCCAGCCAGGGCTCGCCCATGCGGACGTACTCCGGGTAGACCGTCAGCCGCTCGCGCAGGGTGAAGCCCAGGTCGGCGGTGCGCGCGGCCAGGTCGTCGATCTGCGGCCACGGCCGCTCGGGGTTGACGTGGTCCGGGGTGAGCGGGGAGACCCCGCCCCAGTCGTCGATGCCCGCGCGGACCATGAGCGCGTACTCGTCCACGCCCCCGCGTTCGGCGCCGATGAGGTTGGGCGGCGCCTGCACGTGCGCCCTCGGCCCCATGACCATGCGGGTGACCGCGATCGCGGCGGCCATCTCCTCGCGCTCGGCGTCGGGACGGTGCATCATCGCGGTGTCCGGCTTGGCGCGGAAGTTCTGGACGATGACCTCCTGGATCCCGCCGTAGCGGCGGGGGGGGGGNGCGCGTTCGCGGACGGTCTCGCCGATCCCCAGCAGGATGCCGGTGGTGAACGGCACGCTGGAACGGCCCGCGTCCTCCAGGACCCGCAGCCGGACGGCCGGGTCCTTGTCGGGGCTGCCGTAGTGCGCCTGCCCCCGCTCCGTGAACAGCCGCGTGGAGGTGGTCTCCAGCATCATGCCCATGGACGGCGCGACCGGTTTGAGCCGCTGGAAGTCCGACCAGGTGAGCACCCCCGGGTTGAGGTGCGGCAGCAGGCCGGTCTCCTCCAGCACCATGACGGCCATGGCCCGGACGTAGGAGAGGGTGTCGTCGTACCCGTGGGCGTCGAGCCAGTCGGCCGCCGCCGTCCAGCGGTCCTCGGGGCGGTCGCCGAGGGTGAACAGGGCCTCCTTGCACCCCAGGGCCGCGCCCCTGCGGGCGATCTCCAGGACCTCGTCCGGGGACAGGAAGGGCGACTCCAGGCGCCCGGGCACGGTCGCGAACGTGCAGTAGTGGCAGCGGTCCCGGCACAGGCGGGTGAGGGGGACGAAGACCTTGCGGCTGTAGGTGATGGTCCCGGGGCGCCCTGCCGCCTCCAGGCCCGCGTCGCGGACCCGCCCGGCGTGGTCGAGGAGGGTCTCCAGGTCGTCGCCCCGGGCGTGCAGGAGGACCTCGGCCTCGGTGACGTCGAGGGTCTTGCCGTCGCGTGCGCGGGCCAGCGCCCGGCGCATCGCGGAAGGGGTCGGGAAGGGGTCGTTCGCACCACTCATGACCGCACCCTACGACGCGGTAGGGGAGGGCGGTACGCCCGCACCACCCGTCTGGGATCATCGGTGGACCGGCCGGGAGGAGGGAGGGCACGTGCTGACTCGGCTTCGCCGTAACCCGTGGATGCGGCTCGCGCTGCTGCTCGTGCTCCTGGTGTGCGCGGGCCTGGCGGTGCGCACGCACTGGGAACAGGCGCGCGAGGCCGCCGTGGCCCTGCCCCTGTGGGTGCTTCCGGTGGCGGTGCTGGCCGCTATGGCGGGGCTGACCGCGCAGATGATGGCCTGGCGGGCGCTGCTCGCCGGACTCGGGTCGCCGTTGCCACGCGGAGTGGCGGCGCGGGTGATGTTCGTGGGCCAGCTCGGCAAGTACCTGCCCGGGTCGGTGTGGGCGTTCGTCGCCCAGGTGGAGCTGGGCAGGGACTGGAGGGTGCCGCGGGTACGCGGCGCGGCCGCGACCCTGCTCGCGGTCGGGGTGACGGTCGCGGTGAGCCTGTCCGTCGCGGCGGTCGCTCTGCCGCTGTCATCCGTTGGGGCGGCCTCGCGGTGGTGGTGGGCGCTGGCCCTGGCGCCGCTGCTGTTGGCGGCCCTGCACCCGCGGGGGGTGGGCTGGGGAGTGCGGCTCGCGGCCCGGCCGTTCACGCGGTTCCGGGAGGTCGCCGAGGCGGGTCCGCTCCGGCTCCCCGGTCGCGCGATGGCGACCGCCGTCGCGTGGACCCTGGCGGCCTGGGTACCGCTGGGCGCGCACGTGTGGGTGCTGACGTGGGCGGTGGGCGGTGATCCGGTCCGGTCGTTCGGTCCCGCGGTGGGCGCCTACGCGCTGGCGTGGACGCTGGGGCTGCTGGTGGTGTTCGCGCCCGCGGGCCTGGGGGTACGCGAAGCGGTGCTGGTCGTGGCGCTCGCACCGGTCGTGGACGCGGGGGCGGCGCTGGTGGTCGCGGTCCTGTCCCGCCTGGTCATGACGGTCGCGGACGTGGCCTGGGCCGGACTGTCCCTCCCGCTGTCCAGGACCGCCCGTTCGGCGTCGGCGAGGACGCGGGACGGATCGCCGTCAGCGTGAACCCTTTTCCGGGGATCGGGCTAAGAGGGGTGTAAGCACCCCCAACCGATGGGACCCGCCCCATGTCCCTAGTCGATTCCGGGACCGGCCGCGCCGAGGACGCCGACCAGGCATCCGACGCGGCCGTGATCCGGCGGTCACTCACCGATTCGGCGCACTTCAGCGCCATCTTCCGGAGACACGCGCCCGCACTGCACCGCTACGTGGCCCGAAGGCTCGGTCAGGCGGACGCCGACGACATCGTCTCCGAGACCTTTCGCACGGCGTTCCTCACACGCCACCGCTACGACCCCGCCCGCCCGGACGCCCGCCCGTGGCTGTGGCGGATCGCGACCAACCTGGTGCGCCGCCAGCACAGGAGCGAAACCCGCCACTACCGGGCGCTGGCCAGGACCGGGGTGGACCCGGTTCTGGAGAACCACGCTGACCGGGTGAGCGAGCGGGTCGACGCCCAGAGCGTGTCGGCACTGCTCGCCGCTCCCCTGGCGCGGCTCTCCAAGGGTGACCGGGACGTGCTGCTGCTCGTCGCCTGGGGCGACCTCACCTACGAGGAGGTCGCCTCTGTCCTGGGGATCCCGGTCGGCACCGTCCGGTCCCGTCTGCACCGGGCCCGCAAGCGCGTGCGCGCCGCCCTCCCCGAGAACCCGGCCCCCGCGAAGGAGACCGACCAGTGAACGAGATGGACCACCTTCGCCGCATGCGCGAGAGCGTTCCCGAACCGACCTCCGACTCCCTGAACGCCCGCCTGGCCTGGCGGCCCGGACACCCGAACGCGGCCGCGACGACGGTCCGGAGGCTCGGGGGCCGGCACGTGCCGGGGCGCGTTCCGCCAGCCGTCTCCGGGGCCGCCATCCTGGTGGCCGGTGCCGTGTTCGCCTTCCTGGTCCTGGGACCGCCCGGGTTCATGCGACCGGACTCGGTCGTGCTGACCCCGGCCGCCCCGTCGGAGGGGGCCGGAGGCGAGGAGCCCGCCAACGACGGCAGCGCCGCGGAGGCCATGGCCCCCGCCATCGAGGCCGCCCGGTCCCGACCGGCCGACGGTGCCGTCTGGTACGCGGAGACCGTCTCGGCCCGGGCCTGGGGGGTGGGCCCCGAGGGTGACAGGTACGGGGTGTACGACATCCGCGAGACCCGGCACTGGACGAACGTCGAGACCGGTCTGCACACCTTCCAGCACACCTCGACGGACTGGGCCCTGGTCACCGACCGCGGCCGGGAGGCGTGGGAGCGCGACGGCGCCCCCACGTTCTGGCCGGCGGAGACCACGCGGCTGGAGATCCCCAACGACATGGTGCTCGGAGAGCCGTACACCCCCAGCGAACCCGGCTATTCCTTCGGCGAGTCCCCGCTGGGCCCGCGGGAGCTCCAGGAACTGCCCTCGGACCCCGAACGGCTGCGGGAGAGGCTGCGGCCCGAGGGGGAGGAGGAGCAGCTGGACGAAGGGGACACGGCGGAGGCGGGCTTCCACACCGTGCCCAAGCCGTCGGTCGCGACCGTCCGGGCCGTCCTGGACCTCCCCCTCCCTCCGGAGGTCAGGGCGGGCGTCTACGAGGTCCTGGCGGGGCTGCCCGACGTCCGCGCGGCCGAGGGGGTCACCGAGGACCGGTCCGGACGGCCCGCCGTGGGAGTCGCCTACGACGTCGAGGGGCTGATCGACGGACGGTACGAGGAACGGCTCCTCTTCGACCCCGAGACGGGCCTGCCCCTGGCCTCCGAACGCGTGGTGGTCCAGGCCCCGGAGTGGGCGGCCGACTGGGTGGAACCCGGTGACGTCGTCGAGTACACGCTCCACGAGACCTTCGAGTGGACCGACGCGTGGCCCGACGTGGAGGTACCCGAGTTCGTCGTGGACGAGTAGGGCCCCCTGACCGCGCGGCCAGGTCCGCCACGCCGCCCGGGACGCACAGCCGCCGGCACCGCGCGCGGTCCGCGGCCGTCCCCCGGTCGGTGACGGCGGGAGCCCCGCGTGCGATCAGGGTCGGCCGATGCGAGCGTGTTCGCTTAGTTCCAGGTCGATGAAGGCGTCGATCATCTCGGTGTAGACGCGCTCGACCACCTCGGGCGCGACGCCCTCGGTCACCGCGAGTTCCCGAAGGCGCGTCATCATCGCCGCTCTGCGGTCCGGCGCGCGCACGGCGTCCCCGTCGCCCTTGTACGCCGCCGCCTGCTTGACCAGAACCTGCCGGGCGGCGAGCAGTCGCACGATCCGCCCGTCGATGGCGTCGATCTGCGAGCGGACCTCCGATAGTGACATGCCGCGACCCTACAGCACCCGGTTCGGTGGCTCTCCTCGCTCCCGGGGTGTCAGGGGAACAGACGGCGCCACGTGGCGGCGAGGGCGCGTCGTGCCCGCTCAGGCCGTCAGCAGCCGCCCGGTGTAGGCCCGCCAGTAGGGCTCGGCGTCCACCGGGCGGACCCCGGCGCGCAGCCGTTCGGGCTCCCCCGGGGCGTAGAACTCCTTCAACGCGCGGGCCAGGTCCCCGACGTCGTCCGGGGCGCACAGCAGGCCGTCGACCCCCTCGCGCACGTGGTCCGCGAGCGTCCCGGCCCGGGTCGCCACCACCGGCGCGCCGTGCTCGTGGGCGAGCCAGACGTTCTGCGTGGCGGTGGCC
>NZ_ANBC01000029.1 GCF_000341125.1 Nocardiopsis lucentensis DSM 44048
GCCCCGGCAGGTCCGCGGCGGGCACGTACCCCTCACGGAACCGGACCCGGTCGGCGACCCCCAGCTCCGCGGCCAGCTCCGCCAGCTCGCCGGAACCGCCCCAGAACTCGCCCGCCACCGTGAGCGCGACGTCCTCGGGAGCCCCCGCCGCGAGCGCCCTCAGGAGCACGTCCACGCCCTTGTAGGGGCGGACGATGCCCAGGAACAGCAGGTGCCGCCGCTCCCCCGGCGCGGCCGGGCGCGGGCCGCCCGTCTCCGGCAGGTGCGGGGGCATTTGCGCCACCACGGGCCGGGACCTTCCCGCTCCCCGCAGTCCCTCGGCGAGGAGGGCCTGGTCGGGTGAGTGGGTGACGACGGCGTCGACGCGGCGCAGCAGGGCGCGGGTCAGGGACACGTCCACGGCCCGGCGCTCGTGCGGCAGCACGTTGTGGCACAGCGCCACCACCCGCGTGTCCGCGCGCCGGGAGCGCACGCCCGCGAGGACCCCCAGGTAGGCGGGGACCTGCACCGGGGAGAACAGGGTCAGCACCACGAGGTCGGCCGTACCCGCCAGGCGGCGTCCGGTCCGCCACCAGCCGTCCGGCCGGTACCAGGCCAGGTCGTGACGGGTGTCGGGGTAGGGCTCGCCCTCCGGGTCGGTGATGGTCTGCCGTCCCGGGTAGAGCGCCGCCGGGTACTGCGCCCGCCACGACTCGACCGCCGTCGGGTGGCCGAGCGCGCGCAGCCGGTGCGCCAGTTCGGTGGTGTGCCGAGCGCCGCCGCCCTTGTAGGGGTGGGCGGGCCCCACGAGGGCGACCCGGGCCGGTTCGGCGCTCACGCGCCCTCCCGTGAGCGGACGATGAGGTCGGCCAGGAGCCCGATCGCCGCGAGGATCAACCCCGTCATGAGGATCATGACCGTGTTGTTGGCGATGTAGAAGAGGTCCCGCACCTGGTCGAACACGAACTTGGCGGCACCGACCCCGAGCAGCGTCAGCGCGAGCGGCATGAGCACCTTGAGCGGGTTGAAGTACATGACCATCCGCAGCACCTGGAGGATGTAGCGGTAGGCGTCCTTGACGAAGTGGAACTTCGACGTGCCCGCCCGCGTGGCGTACTCGACGGGCACGTACCGGATGGGGTGCTGGTTGGACAGGAAGGCCAGGGTGATCGTCGTGACGCAGGAGAACCCGGGCGGCAGCAGCCGCAGGTAGGGGCGGGGGGNGACCGGAGTTGAGGTCGGGGATGCGGGTGCCCGTGAGGCCCTCGGCGATCTTGCGGATGACCCACTTGGCCGGGACGCGCAGGGCCTTGTGCGAGCCCATCTCCTGGGTGCGCGCGCCCACCACCTGGTCGATCTCGGGATCCTGGTCGAGCATCGCGACCAACTCGGGGATCCGTTCGTTGGGGTAGCTCATGTCCGCGTCGGTCCACACCACGAACTCGCCGCGCGCCCGCTGACTGCCGATCCGGCGCACCGTCCCGGACCCGCCGTTGTGGCCGAAGGCGATCACGCGCAGCCGTGGGTGGAGAGCCTCGGCGTCGCGCAGCCGGGCGAGGGTGTCGTCGGTGGAGGCGTCGTCCACGGCCAGCAGTTCGTATCCGTACCCGGAGGCGTCCATGGCCGAGCAGATCCGCTTGACCTCGTCGAGGACGTGGTCCTGCTCGTTGTAGCACGGGAGCACGACGGTGACCCGTACGGGCGCCTCGTCCGTGTTCGGGTCCTGGATGTGGTCGGGTGTGTGGCTCATGCGTCCGTCTCAGCGGTGTGGTTGGGGCCGGGTCGATCAGTCTGTGGCCGGGATGACGGCCACCCAGACGCTTCCTCGGAAGGTCCAGTGGCCGGTGGGCGGTTCCATGAGGGTACTGGGGTCCATGTCGGCGACCACGTGGAAGGGTCGTACGGGTGTGACCGCGCCGCCGGTCAGCTCCATGAGCGGGGCTGACTCGGGCGCCGCGAGCACGGCGGTACGGCCCCGTTCGTGGATCTGACCGACGACCCGCGCCACGTCCCCGGGCGTGGGCTCGTCCATCGCCGCCGTCGGCAGCCCGCACACGTTGCGCAGCAGCGGCAGGTAG